>CAZNRF010000062.1:0-12973 GCA_964575075.1 uncultured Spirochaeta sp.
GACGCGCTTTACCGGGTCTATCGTAAACGAAGAGGAGTATGTCGCACGAGTGCTCGGAAGCGGTGATCAGATGAGTATGGCGGGTCTACGCACCGTGAAATCGTTTCTGCTGCTCTACGCAGATCGCCCGGAAGAGGTGTTCGAGCAGCTCACCGTGATCGAGCCGATCGTTCCAGCGATGTCGCTGTTGCACGAAAACCTGCTCATCCGCTTCTACCTCGCCATCGTGGCCTACCGACTCAATCGTCCCGATATCGGTGACCGGATGCTGCGCATCATTCGCCGCTGGGCGCGGGAGAATCCGGGTACCCACCGTCACCGGCTGCTGTTTGTTCGTGCTGAGCGTGCCGCGCTCCACGGACACCGGAGGAGCGCTCGCAGGCTGTTGGACCGCGCATTTCCTGTGGCAGTACGGGCTGGCTTTGCCAACGAAGCGGCGCTCATCGCCGAACGCGCCGGCGATATCTCCGGTGAGCTCTCCTACTGGATGGCGGCGGAATCCGCCTATCGCCAGTGGGGCGCAATCAACGCTACGGCTCGGGTTCGTCGAAAACTGGGGAGATCCGGATCCTGCCCGGCTGTAGAGCCGGTCACGACCCTGCGGGAGACGTTCCACCATGATTTCATTCGAGCGCAGTCAATGGAAGATGTGATGACTCGGACTGCACGCTATCTGCTCACTGAAACCTACGCCTCCCAGGTGGTGATCTCGATCGTAGGAACGGCCGCAGAAGTTACTGCTGCCTATGGCGGGACAGGTAGCGATATCGTGCACCTCGGTACACCGAGCTCCGATCTCTCGTTAATTCTTGGGGAGACGCCGCCCGACGAGTATAGACTGCTGAATTCGGAGGACTCACTTCGCAGTGGAGCCTCTGGTGTCGTGGGCCGAAGTGCCCGCGTTTACGATAGTGAGGCGGCGGTGATCATCGTAGCTGCCGCTGGGGGTGCGCCGTACGCGCGCTCAGTTGTGGAAGTCGTCCGTTCAGTTCTGCGAACGGTGGTGATCCACGCGGCGCTTCTATCAGCGCAGGCCCGGATCAGCGCCGGCGAAGAACAGTTGCAGGAAACGCAAAGACAACTGAGCGACACAGAGCGCTATCGACGGCAACTCTTTTCCACCGTTACAGATGCATTTCTTTTGATGGATCAGGCGGGAACAGTGCTCTTTTCCAATCCCGCGGCGGAGCCGTTTCTCGATCGTACGTTGCCCTCATCTACAGAGCTCCGGCACGATCTCCGCGAGCCGTTCCGGTCGTTGCTTGATTCCTTCAGTATCGGATGGTCCGGCGCGTCCCGCGACGTACGGCGCCACCGCACGAACGATCAACGACATGTGCAGATGCAGGTTGCCCCGGTCGGATCTGATGACGAGAACCTTGTTGCGGTGAGCATTTCCGATATTACCGAGACGGTAGAGCGGGAGA
Source organism: uncultured Spirochaeta sp. (assembly GCA_964575075.1). Lineage (GTDB taxonomy): Bacteria > Spirochaetota > Spirochaetia > DSM-27196 > Alkalispirochaetaceae > Alkalispirochaeta. The sequence continues at coordinate 1,428 of CAZNRF010000062.1, forward strand.
TGCAGCTTTCGAGGCAGGAGCGACAGTTGGTGGTAGCGGACCGGCTTGCTTCGATCGGAATGTTCTCGGCTTCCATTGTTCACGAAATCAGCAATCCGAATCACATCCTGCAGCTCAACACGCAATCCCTTCAGATGGTGCTATCGTGGCTTCGCTCGGAAGTTCGTGATGAGCATGCCGCCGCCACCGTATCGCAGGCCAGTGACCTCGTAGGCCAGATCGAGGATGCGGCGCAGCGAGTGGAGTCGGTGCTCCAAATGGTGAAGAGTTACAGCCGCGAGGGGCGGCAGGAGCGGTGGGATGTCTACGCCCCCGAGGAGATCTGTGCCCGGGCGTTTCGGTTCTCCAAGATTATGGCATCCCAGTATACCGATCACTTTCGGCTGGCCGTGGATCCGGAGTTGGGACGCGTCTGGGGCGAGGGCGCGCTCTTGGAACAGGCGTTGGTCAACCTCATTAAGAACGCCTGTGAGGCGCTTCCCGCTCGTGACGGACGGGTTGAACTCCAAACGTATCAAAGTGGAGATGAGGTGATACTGGCGGTCTGCGATACGGGAGACGGATTTCCTCCGGAACTCTCGGACGCACCGGGAACCCCTTTTGCGAGCAGCCGCCAGGATGAGGGAGGAACCGGCCTGGGGTTATCGATCGTAGCGGCAATCGTTGAGAAGCATGGCGGGCATCTGCGCGTGGGCACGGACGAAGTCTTTACAACACGGGTGGCGATTCACCTTCCGGTGCACGGTACGTTGGTTGAGAAAACATCCGTTTCCAGCGATTAGCAAACGCCTGCGGTGATAGCCCAACCGACTGGGCCGCGGCGGTTCGGCTTTCGGGATGGCGGCGGTCCGCCTCCAGAAGTAACATGCGTACCGTCTCATCGGGGGTTGGCAAGGTACTCCCGAAGCGTACGCTTGGCTCGCCGGTATCAGAAGGCGTCGCGGCGGGTGCGTTTGCGGTCGCCAGCAGCGGTGTTGCCCAGTCCGATTTACGAGGGGTAACGGGGGCACTTCCGGGCAACTCCGGAAGCGCTGTCGTCCAACTGCCGTCGATCAGTGCTCGCAACGCGATCTGCTGGAGCTCCCGCACATTGCCGTACAGGGGATGACGGGTCAAATGATGAATGACCGCGTCCGATACGGGGACCGCCGGGCGCTGGAGGCGGGATGAGTGGCGATCGATGAGCTGCCGCATAATCGGAGCGATATCGTCCGGACGGTCCCGGAGCGGCGGGATCTCCACATGGTGGGTGGCGATGCGGAAAAAGAGGTCGCGCCGAAAGGTGCCGGCGTCGACCTCCTGCTGTAGATCACGATTTGTCGCGAAGATGATCCGAGCCCGGGAGTACTCCGGACGATCACTCCCTAGGCGGAGGAACTCGCCGGTATCCAGCAGTCTCAGCAGACGCGCCTGCGATTCCGGCGGCATCTCTCCCACCTCATCGAGAAAGAGGGTACCGTTGGCGGCCGCAGTGATGAGACCGTCCCGAGCACCGTCAGCACCGGTGAACGCTCCTTTTTTGTGGCCGAAGATCGTATCCGAGAATACCTGGTCATCGAGACCTCCCATATTCACCGCAATAAACTGGCCCACTCTACCACTGGCGCGGTGTACGCCGCGGGCGATGAGCTCCTTTCCGACACCGGTCTCACCGGAGATCAACAACGGATCGGGAATCGTTGACAGCGCTTCCAGATAGACAAGCACTCGCCGGGTTCCGGGGTGAGTTGTGATAAACGCTTCGAACGCCTCGGGATGCCGCGGCTCCTGACGGGTGAACGCTTCCCGGAGAAGACGATTTTCTCGACGCGTCTTGTGGTGTTCGAGGGCGTTTCGTACCGCAGCGGGTATGCGGCTGCTATCGGTGCCTTTCACGAGGAAGTCGTAAGCTCCGATTCGCATACAGTGAACAGCCGTGGTGACGTCTGAGGCACCGGTGACCACGATAAAGGCGGTATCGGGATAGCGGTCTGCCATTTCCTTGAGCAGCTCCTGTCCCGACTCCTCCGGCAAGGTGAGGTCTAAAAGCACAAGGTCGATTGGCTCTCGAGTGAGAATGGTTCGTGCTTCCTCGGCGGTTCGCGCTTCCTCAATCTGAGAGAAGCCGTTGAGTTGCAGAAGATTTCGCTGACCGGTGAGTACACCGAGTTCATCGTCTACTAACAGGATTCTTTCCACCGTGCACCTCCATCACTGCGTTACTTGGTGCATGCAAGAATCATGCCGAAAAAATTCACGATTCGTGAACGGCGCACTCCTCTACGAATCGGTGAATCGCGGCGATCGTTTCCGGCTCATTTTCTATCCACGCGGAGTGGCTGGCTCCAACGGGAAACACAAACCGAACATCCGGAATCTGAGAAAAGACGGTACGCACCGCATCGGTGGGAAAATAGTCCTGTGGTCCACCCAGAACGAGCACCGGGGTGGAGATCGACCTCAGGTCGGATTCCCGATTCCAATCGAGGATGGCGCCACTGGGGCTGAGCAAATTGGGGCCGACTACATGGTTCATGAAATGGGGATTCAGCTTTTCAAGACCGGTCTGAAACGAATCGGGTAGTCCCGTGGTACAGAGATGGCGCGGAAACCAGTACTCCCCGATCAGTGCTGCCAGGCTGGTTGCATCATCCGCGGCGCCGTCTTCTATGCGCTGGTGAAACGATTCCGGCAGCTCCGCCACCCGGGCGGCGATGCCGTGTGCCAGAAAATCTCCCGAGGGAAAGCTCGACATCAGAATCGCCCCGGCAACCGGAAGGTCTCTGAGGAGCGCCTCGATCGCGACGGCGCCCCCGTATGAATGCCCCAACAGAATCGTTGGTCTCCCTGTTTCTGCCCGGGACCGAACTACCTCCTCGAGTTCGTCCGCTGCCTGGGCTATATCCTGGGGAAAACGCTCCTGCGGTTCCGGATGTGTTCCGGTAAACGCTGCCACCGTTACCGTGTATCGGTCGGCGAGCGCCTCCACGAGCTCCCGATAAAACTCCGGCACCAGTCCCGGACCACCCGGAGCCACCACCACCTCAATCGGTCCGTTTCCAAACTCTTGTATCTTCATAGGTATGAGCATAGGAGAAATGGTTATAAATATGCAATAATGAAGAGGGAGCGTGCAGCATGTTGGATATCGAATCCGCCCTATACCGGTGGCGTGAAACAATCCTCTCGGCGCCGCCGCAGACCTCTATTTCCGATCTCGGGGATACCGGCATCCTGCTGACTCATCCGCTGCGAAGCGAACCGGCCACCCCGCTGTTGAAGCTTGTTGATCGGGTCGTACGGGCAACTCAGGAGCCGGTGTACACCGTCCGCTACAGTACTCGATCTCAGCTGGTGCACGATATCGACGTACTGCTCCAATACTCACCAATCGCCGAAAGTCGCCGCCCGGTGGCCCACGCGCTTCATGATACCGTTGAGCGGGGGCGGCGGCGATTGGGTGGGTCGCTGCTGGTGGTTGGTGAGTCGGGAATCGGAAAGACGTTTCTGTGGCAGGAGTTTCGGCGGCGCACGGAACGGCCACATGAACTGTGGGCGTATCATAAGAGCCCCCAGGGCGGGGAGTCACCGTTGGAAGGATACGGAGCAATTGTGAACCAGTTGCTGCGGGCCACGGCAACGGCGTGTCGTGTTTCTCCGGACGAGCTCGCCGCCCGTTTGGTACGGCATGAACGGCTTGCCCCCGGAGGTGCGCCAATACTGGTGTCCCTACTCACACAATACTATGTCGGTCTGGGAGACGGGTCACCGGCGAGAGACGCGTTCTCAGCGGCTTCTTCCGTCACGCGCGCCGAGGAGACTCCGGCAGATGCTCTTTCTGCCGCGGTGCTTCTCATAGCAGAGTGGGCCGAGGAAAGCGGAGTGGAAACGGTTGTCATCGCCGTGGACGATCTGCAGTGGGCGGACGAACAGAGTGTGGCGATCTGGTGCACTCTGGCGCGAAATCCCGGTTCCGTTGCTATCATATTCATGACGCGACCGGAACTCCTGGAACGGGATGAAGAGCTGCAGCGGATCCCTCGGATCTCGGTGGAGCCCTTAAGGCCGCCGGAGGCCCGGGCGCTTGCAACGGCGCTTTTGGTCCCGACCGAGAGCGCCAGTGAATCCGCCCCGGAACCAACGTATCCGGCAGCGGAGAGCGGTCTGCCCTTCCAGATCAGCCAGGAGGCCCGCGAGCTACTCCAGGTTCGCAGACTCTCCATCGCATCGCCGCGACCAATGCCAGGCAATCAGGCTGACACGGATAATGCGAGGGAACTTCGGGGGATCTCTGCCGCCGCTCAGGCCGTAATCGATAGCGTTGCCCTCCTGCTTCCGCCGGTACCTTCCTCGGTTGTGATGACGACCCTCGAGGTATCTGAGGCGCACCTGTCCGCCGCGCTCGATGAGTGTCTCGAGGCGGGGCTTCTTCTCGTTCGCGGGGAGGAGATCACGTTTGCTCACGATCGATTGGAGCAGGCAGCACGCCTGGCGGCGCTCTACCGGGGAAGTTGCACCTTTGCCGCCGGCCGCGTTCTTGCTCAACGCGCCCGGGATGGTGATTATCGGGCAACCTACGTGTTGGCCCGGCTACTGGCTCACGCCGGCGATGCTCACGATGAAATACGTATCCCGATAGAATCGGTGTTGACCCCCCGGGAATGCGCCCTCGTGCTTCGAACCGCGGCCGAGCGAGCCCTGGACCTGGCGATCGCCGCCGACGCCGCCCATTTTGTTGTTGTGGCACTAGAGCGGTTCGGTGATGCGTGTTACCCGGCTGAGGTGGCGGCGATCATGCACCTCGGTCATCGGGCGGCGTTTCTCCAGGATGACGGCCACGCCATGAGCCACTACTTTCGCGGGCTCGCGCGCTCCGGAACACCGCAGGATCTGGTGACGGCGCGACAGCTGTGGATTTCGCGCTGCTATTCTAAGCTCTGGATCCGCGGGGCACTAAAAATCGGGAAGAACATCCTCAGAGAGTACCGTGTAACCGATGAGTTGACGCCGGACGACGCGCGCGCATTTCTTCGGCGCCGCCGTCCCGATCGTGTGTATCATCGCATTATAGCCAACCCGCCGGATCTGATGCCGGAGTCTCTCCTCATCGGCAGAACGTGTGCCGAGTTGCTTCTGACCGTTATGTCTATTGATCACGAGGCGCTGTACCTCTTTGCCGTGGTGCTCCTGCGACAAGGTCTGTCCCACGGCCCCACACCGTATACTGCTCTGGGTTTTTTGTTCTGGGCGATGGCAAGCGAGCTTGATTCGGCAACGCCTCGTCGTCGGGATCGCATATTGCAATACGCCCGCAGTATGGAGGCCACCGTTCCAGCTTCTCCGATTTCCGCCGGAGCATTCCATCGGGTTCGTGTATTAGTGGCGATCCTGGCACTCCCCTGGGAGCGGTTGACCCCGGCGCGGTATCGGCAATTGCTGCCGTTGTACCGGGAAGGCCTCGCATCGGGAAGCTTCGAAACGGCTGCTCATGCTATTCACGTATACTGTTACGCCCCGTTATTCCATGGATATCCGCTGCGCCAGGTTTATACCACGATCGAGCACTACCGGTCGGGCGTTACCGCCCGGGGGCTCACGCGCATCTCCCGGGCCATGGGGAAGTTTGCCCAGGCAGCTTGGGTACTCCTCGGGGAGACTGATACGCCGTTGGAAGTAACCGGGCATATCTGTTCTGAGGCAGAACTCGAGCAAGAGCTTCGGAAGACCGGCGATACATTGGGGCTCGCCGGTTTGCGGTTCCTGCAGGCGTTGCTTGCGGCGTATCACGGAACTCCGGAACAGGCGTTGGATCGGTTGAGAGCGGTGGAGGGTGAGCCAAGAACCGTGCGGTTTCTGGTGGACTCCACCTGGAGCTGGTTCCTCCATGGTATGATCGCCTGGCAGCAGGGACTGATCGGCGAGGCGAAAGCGTTCAGCGCTCGCTTGAACACCTATTCGGATAGCGCCCCCGGCAATCACCGGTACGCAGCGGTTGAGGCGGAACGTCTGTTGCACCGCGGTTTCCCGCGTCTTGCGCTGCGAAGGTTTCGATCTGCGGCAGATCTTGCGGTGGCCAACGGACACATGCACGACGCGGCGTTGATCGTGGAGCGTCACGCCCTCATCCAACTGGATCGTGATCCCGACTCTCCCGCCGCATTCGAACGTCTTCTGGCGGCCGAGAGTCTATACACCCGCTGGGGGGTGCGTCGGAAGGCGGAATCCTTGCGCGTGGAGATCGAGGCGTACCGTCACCGCACCGACCAGGTACTCGAAGGGGTCATGATCGATGGGGGAGGGCCGCACGAGGCTGACCCCGGGGAGGAGCTGTTAGCTGCCCGGCAGGCGTTGCGTCGCACCCGAGAGTACACACGGATCCTGTTCTCCTCGGTCAGTGAAGCACTCCTCCTTCTGCGGATCGATGGAAGCGTCCTCTTTTATAACGCCGCTGCCGCGCCGTATCTCGTACAGACCAGTAATGATCAGTGGTCGATGGTACCCGAGCTACTGCAGTCTATTGGAACGATACATGCCGGTGCTGATGGTGAGGTGGCGTGGAACGGCCGGACGATCACGTATACCGTGCGTTCCGCGGCGGCCGGTCAACCCGGCGAGTTGTTCGCCGCGACTCTTCGGGACGTCACCGACGAGCGCCGGCGCCGGCAACAGATGATCGTAGCTGACCGACTTTCGTCTCTCGGTCTCATGGCTGCGACCGTTGCGCATGAGGTGGGCAATCCCAACCACATTATCGCGCTTCACGGACAGGCTCTTCTCGAGGGGGCGCAGAATAGAGAGGTTCATGAGGCTGCCGAAGGGATACTCGAGGGGGCCCGGAGAATCACGGAAGTTGTAAGCCTCATTACGCGGTACGGCCGCGATGGCACACAAGGGACGGCCCAATGGGCGGATCCCATTGAAATCGGCACCCGGGTAGAGCGTTTTACCCGAATCATGGCGCGGCAGTACACCGCTCATTTGGAGTTTTTCCCGCAGGATTCTGTGCCGCTGTTCTGGGGATACCCGGCACTGGTCGAGCAAGCGTTGGTGAATCTGGTGAAGAACTCGTGTGAGGCTCTTACGCATCGGGAGCAGCGGGTGCGTATTGAGGTGGGCCGGGAGGATCGGTTCGTACTGTTTCGCGTGGCCGATCAAGGGCGGGGATTTACCACCATGGTCGGCGGCATGCCGAGTTCCGGAGGCGCACTCTTCGCTACGACGAAACAGGACTCCGGTGGAACCGGGCTGGGTATTTCCGTCGTTCGCTCTGTGGCGGAACGGCACGAGGGATCATTGCGCTACACCCACGACGGAACGTTCACGACGATCGCCGAGCTTCGCATACCAATTGAATCGACATAAATAAAGCCCACCGATGATCGGTGGGCATAATAGAGCCGTACGCTGGATTACTCGTTGATAATCGCGTCGGCAGGGCACTCTTCGGCGCACTCCTGAGCCAGGTCTTCCATGTCCGCAGGGACCTCGTCGACAACTGCCTCGGCGACGCCGTCGTCATTCATAACGTACAGATCGGGTGCCATATTGGTGCATACCGCACAGCTAATACACAGATCAGGATCAACTTTAGTCTTCATATGAGACTCCTTATGGGAAGTTTTAGTCTTATCGACACGTTTATTGTGACGAATCACCGTTAACTTGTCAAACGTTTTTATCTGTCGTGACAGCTAATCACTTGCATGGGTGATCATCTGTGTTGTACCGTCTACTTATGAAAACCACACCCATGGAACGGCTCGTCCTTTCGGATGAGCTCAGAGATATCTTGTGCTGTATTGAAACGGTTTTTCCCGAGAGTCGTGATCACCTGTTGGAACTGGCGTATCAGGAATCGGACGACGAGCTTGTCGAGGTAGCCTACGAGGTGCCTGGCCATGGGCGAATCGTAGACGCCACCGTCGGGCGCTGCCGCAACGGCGCAGCGGTCAACTATCCGGAACCGTATATGCGCCGCCGCGATCCCGAAGCGATGGTCATTGCCGATGATCGCCCCACGGACAAGACGCGCTGGTCCGACAAGTTTGATACTGACTTCAGCACCCTCCGGCAGGAGACGTTCGATTGGTTCAAGGAGCAGGGACGCGTCATCGTGCTTCCGTTTCTCTCCGGCGATAAACAGCGCGGCTATCCTACGCTGCTTATAGCCCCGGAAAACGCCGGGTTCTTTGTCGCAGGCCTTGCGGATCTCCAGGGATTTTTCCCGGCAGATGAGATTCCTTCGGGTTTTGCGCCGCGGTCGGTCATCTATTTGGCACCACAGTTTCGCCATACCCACTTCGGTGGGAAACAGGTAGTTGTGCATAACCGGTTGCCCGGTATGCATGAGCTGTTCTCCTATAATCTCTATCCCGGTCCCAGCGCCAAGAAGGGTGTCTACGGGATTCTTCTCTCGATTGGTGAAGAAGAGGATTGGGTTACTCTCCATAGCTCCGCGGTGCGCTTGGTTACGCCCTATGACAATGAGTTCACAATCATGCATGAGGGAGCCAGTGGCGGCGGCAAAAGTGAGATGACCCAGCAGTTCCACCGCGAGCCGGATGGGCGCATACTCCTCGCTCAGAACACCGTAACCGATGACAACCTCTATTTCGATCTTCGCGACCCCTGTGAGCTGCGTCCAGTAACCGACGACATGGCGTTGGCGCATCCCTCCATTCAGACCAGTACCACTGGGCGACTGATGATTGAGGATGCCGAGGCCGGTTGGTTTCTCCGGGTAGACCACCTGAACGAGTATGGCAAAGAGCCGAGCATTGAGAAGCTCTGCATCAATCCACCGGAGCCGTTGATCTTCCTGAATCTCGATGCCAAACCGGGATCAACCGTCTTGCCCTGGGATCACATCGAAGACAGCCCCGGAAAGCCGTGTCCCAACCCGCGGGTGATTATGCCGCGCCACTTCATTGACAAAATCGTCGATGAACCGGTGGGGGTTGATGTTCGCAGCTTCGGCGTGCGAACTCCGCCCAGTACCCGGGAGAACCCCAACTACGGAATTATCGGTATGTTCCATGTACTTCCCCCGGCACTGGCGTGGCTCTGGCGGCTCGTGGCTCCTCGAGGGCATGCGAACCCCAGCATCGTTACCACTGAAGGCCTCTCCAGCGAAGGAGTGGGTTCATACTGGCCCTTTGCCACCGGTCTCCGGGTAACCCAGGCCAACCTTCTCCTGCGGCTGATTCAACAGACCCCCGGTACACGCTACGTGTTGATTCCCAACCAGTACATCGGCGCGTATAAGGTCGGGTTCAATCCGGAGTGGATCGCCCGGGAGTATATGGCGCGCCGTGGTAGCGTGAAGTTCCGCGATGAGCAGTTGATTCCGTCTCGCTGCCCGCTGTTGGGCCACGGTCTGGAGCGGCTGAAAGTTGCCGGACAGCTCGTGCCGAAAGGACTTCTGCGGGTTCATGATCAGACTGAAGTCGGCAAAGAAGGATACGATGCAGGGGCCAAGATCCTTACCTCATTCTTCAAGCAGGAGCTCGAGCAGTTTCGCGTGGCGGATTTGGACCCGTTGGGCAAGGCGATCATCGATATCTGTCTCAATGACGGATCACTCAACGATTACGTCAATATTCTGCCCCGATAACGACAGAACAACGTGCCGTGCGCGCAGTGCCTAACCATGGCGCTGCGCGTCAAGCACTGCCACCGCAGTCATCTGCAAAATCTCCCGGGCGTCGGCCCCCATTTGCAGTATCTGGACCGGCTTTCGTAATCCCGTGAGAATCGGCCCCAAGAGCTCTCCCCCGCCGTTACGCACCAGCAGCTTGTACGCAATATTCCCCGAGGACAGATTAGGAAAAATCAGTGTGTTGACTCGCTTGCCTACCAGGTCGCTGAAGGGATACGTCTCTTCAAGCAGTTCCGGGTCGAGAGCAACGTTGGCCTGGATCTCGCCATCGATGGTGACATCCGGAAAGCGTTCCCGCGCCCGGGCCGCCACCTCTGCCATTCGGGTGGCTTGATCTCCCGGGGCACTGCCAAAGTTGGAGTAGGACAGCAGCGCCACCACCGGCTCGATATCAAAGTCCCGAACCCGCTGCACCGTGAGTTCGATAATATCCATGAATGCGTCGAGGTCGGGGTCGACATTTACGGTAGTGTCGGCAAAGAAAAAGGTTCCCTGCCGCGTGTTGACGACGTACAACCCGGAAACTCGGTGTACCCCCTCGCGGGTGCCGATCGTCTGTAGTGCCGGCCGAATTACGTGGGGATACGAGCGCGTTCTGCCGCTCACCATGGCGTCCGCTTCTCCCGCCTCTACTAAACCCGCGGCGAAGTAGGTGGCTTCCCGCATTTGCTGAAGCGCCTCGGCGTAGGTGAGTCCCCGCCGCTGTCGGCGGCGGAAGAGATCTTCCGCGAAGCGGCGCCCCCGGGACGAATCCAGAGTGGGATCGATGACGGTGGCGTCGGCGAGAGATGCGAGTCCGTGCTGTGCGATGAGACGCCGCACCTGGGATTCCGAGCCGAGGAGAATCGGGTATGCGATTCCCTGGTCCGCAGCCATGTCCGCGGCCTTGAGCACCTCATAATCTACGCCTTCGGGGAACACCACGCGTTTGGGATTTTGGCGGGCATGGGTTATGGTGCCGGTTATCAATTTCTGTCCCATACCGATCCGTTCCAGGAGGCGTGCTTCATATTGCGGCCAATCGGTGATCGACCGGCGGGCAACGCCGGTCTCGATGGCGGCGCGCGCGACCGCCGGCGCGATCGTGGTAATCAGCCGCGGATCGAGTGGTTTGGGCAGAATGTACTCCTCGCCGAACGTCAGCGAGGCGTGGGAGTACACGCGGCTCACGGCGGTGGGAATCGGCTCCCGCGCGAGTCGGGCGATCGCCCGAGCGGCAGCGATCTTCATCTCATCGTTGATTTCCCGGGCCCCCACATCCAGAGCTCCACGAAAGATGTAGGGGAAACCGAGAACGTTATTCACCTGATTGGGAACATCGCTGCGACCGGTAGCGATCACGACATCCGGTCGGATCTGCTTCGCAAGCTCCGGGTCGACCTCCGGATCCGGATTGGCCATGGCGAACACGATCGGCCGGGGTGCCATGCGCTTGAGCTGCTCCGGGGTGATGATATTCCCCACGGAAAGACCCAACAGGACATCGGCTCCCTCCAGTGCATCCTCCAGGGACGTGATCGGCCGGGTAGTGGCAAACTCCATTCCCGGCTGATCCGGATCGCGCTCAGGATCGTCGGCGCGGAGCACCCCGTCCCGATCAAACATTACAACGTGCTCCCGAACCACGCCGAGAGTCAAAAAGAAGCGGGTGCACGCCAACGCAGCAGCTCCGGCGCCAATTACTACCACCCGGGCCGATGCTAAATCTCGACCGGTGACCTGACAGGCGTTTATCAATCCCGCCCCGGTTATTATGGCGGTTCCATGCTGATCGTCGTGCATCCCCGGGATCGCCATCCGTTCCTTGAGGCGACGCTCGATCTCGAAGCATTCCGGCGCCTTGATATCTTCCAGATTGATGCCCCCGAAGGATGGGTCGAGGGCGGCCACCGCGTCCCCGAACTGGTCC
>CAZNRF010000063.1:0-9678 GCA_964575075.1 uncultured Spirochaeta sp.
ATTTTCTTCATACACCCGCCGGATTTCACGATTGGTAGGCTCTTCAAGTCCTGTGTCAAAGCGCTCCTGCGCCTCTTGGAGAATAAATTGCTCCTGGATCAGCCGGTTGCGAATCTCCTGGACATACTCGTTCCATTCCAAGCCGGTTTGCTGCCGAATAAGCTGCCGGAACTGACTATCGCTCACCGGTTGTCCGATAGATTGCCGTTGGGCGGCGACGGCCTGGTCGATGTCTTCGTCGCTGACCCGGATATCCGCTCTCGCGGCGGCTTGATTCAAGAGAACGTCACCGATCTGGGCCTCGAGAACTTCTTCCCGTTGATCCATGGTGAGTTCCCGGTCCATTTGCTGCTCAAGCATTTCCACTTGCTGTCGCAATTCCCGCTGACCGATATTTACCGTTTCGGTAAGTCGCACAATCGCTACCGGCCGGTCCAGTACCTGCGCAAATAGCGGTATCGTACCAAACAGGAGCATAGCCATAGCGCCCACAACGGTGGTGAGAGATCTTTTCATACTTCCAACCTTATCATGCGGTTTCAAAATATCCGAGTTCTTGCTGAAGTTTCTTTACGCCGGCCAACCGCCGATCCAGAGCTAATCCCCGTTGAAGTGCCCGAAAGGCGGCGCGGCGATTACCGAGAAGAAGGTGCATCTCGGCGGCCTTTTTGTGGAAGAATGCCGTTTCCTTGCGGGGTAAGTCCCAATCGATCATCTCGTTGAGACATCGTAAGACCTTGGGAGGGGCCTCGGTTTCCGGCATTTTGAAGCACACCACCGTTCGCAAGCGCTCGTGGACATCCTGCATGAAGTGCCGAAAGTAGGGGCGCTGCTGTTCAAATCGCACGATAGCGGCCAACAGGGAGAACGCACGCTGGAACTCTTCTCGCTCTTCATACTCTTCAGCCAGTAAGAACGCACAGTCCATAAAATCTTCCCGGCCAAGGTACTTTGATAGCTCAAAGTCGCCGGCAGCCACCAAGGAATCGAAAACCTCCAGCGCCTCTTCCGGATTGTCATGAAGGAGGTCATAGAACACCAGCTTGGCTTGGGACTCGTGGTCGTCGCGATGAGATCGAAGATATTCCGCGTAATCAAACTCCGGAACGTCGGCGCTCCGGACTCCGTGGACGCGATCGTATTCTTCTCGTTGGCGCGGATCGCGCAGAATTTCCCATGCAGTGACGAGCGCCTTCATGCGCTCTACACTGTCGGGATCTCCCTGATTCAGATCAGGATGGACAGCCTTCACCTGACGCCGATAGGCGTCACGTATCTCTTCCGGGGCCGCATTCCAGGCGACCCCCAGTACTTCGTAATACGTGCTCAATTCTGTAGCTTCAGGCGGTTGGCGAGTACCTCCGCCTCCTCCCGTGAGCGCAGGATATCGGAGTAACGAATGAACATACCCTCATGCTCCATCGCAGCCATCAAACGTCGGAGCGCCTTCTGGCTGCCGAAGGGGCTGTTGAGAACGAACGCGGAGGATTTTTTCCCCGTTACCATACCGCTGTTACCGAGAAACTCCCCGATTTTTGGGTCAATCTTTCCGGTGAAGAAAGACACGGCGGAGGTGCCTACGGCGATATACTCATAGACGGTGAGCTTTGCATTGACGTCGCGGTCACCGTCTATCACATCTACTTGATGTCCGGCCCGTTCGATACCGCCGGCGAGACCGCGAGCAAGTTCAGCTGTTTTGTCGCGGCGTGACCCGCCGAAGAAGACTACTGCCGTGCGCATGAGACCTACTCAGAGGTGTCTTCTTCGGATTCCTCGTCGGTTGTCCACCACTCAACCGTCTGACCGTCGCCCGCTTCAAGACGTCGCGCGGCAGCCTCAACATCTCCCGAATCGGGAGTGCGGTTTATCCAGGCGAGGCCGAACGAGCTGAGCAGGAACACTGCCGCCAGGACGCTGGTGATTTTGGTAAGAATGTTTCCGCTGCGGTTTCCCACCTGGGAAGACCCGCCGCCGCCACCAAAAATTCCTCCGAGCCCATCCCCGCCCTCGTCCTGAACAAGAACGACCAGGACGAGTAGAACGGAGGTGATTACAAATACGACCATTAGCAGTATTCCAAGAAAACCCATGTATTCCTCACGAATTGAATTGTGCGATCGGTACGAAATCCTCGGCGGTCAACGATGCACCACCCACAAGGGCTCCGTCAATATTGGGCTTCGCCATGAGCCCCGCCACGTTGCCCGGTTTTACCGAACCGCCATATTGGATAATTATACCATCAGCCACGCTTTGATCATATAGATCTGCCATTATCTTGCGGACCGCACCGTGGGTCGTATCCGCATCTTCCGGTGTGGCCGTCTTTCCCGTTCCAATAGCCCACACCGGCTCATATGCGATCGTGACACGTGCAAGGTCCGCAGCCGAGACCCCGGCGAGTCCCGACCGCAGCTGCCGGCGATTTACTTCGTCCACGCTGCCGGCTTCGCGCTCTTCAAGGGTTTCTCCGATACACAGAATAACCTCGAGGCTTTCCTGCAACGCCAGCTGTACCTTCGTGTTGATCAGTTCGTCCGACTCACCGTATACGTGGCGCCGTTCGGAATGGCCCAAAATGACTGCGTTGACCCCGACATCCTTCAACATCGCCGGCGAAACCTCACCGGTATGCGCCCCGCTGGTGGCGGCGGCCATGTTCTGCGCCCCCACCAGAATATTGCTTCCGTCGAGGACGCTCGCCACGCTCTCGAGCGCGGTAAACGCCGGAGCTACGAGCAGCCGGTGGGACACACCACGCAGCTGTTCTTTCAACGAAGTTGCAAGATCGCGGGCTTCCGCCCGCGTCTTGTGCATTTTCCAGTTCCCCGCGATAAACGGTGTTCGCATGATCCGTCTCCTTGGTTAGTCTTGAAGTGCCACGATTCCTGGTAGCATCTTACCCTCCAGGAACTCGAGTGAAGCTCCACCACCGGTGGAGACATGATCCAGCTGCGAGGCGAGGTTGAACATGTTGGCTGCAGCGACGGAATCGCCCCCGCCCACAACCGTCATCGCCGGTGAATTGGCTATCGCCTCTGCAACCGCTTTGGTACCGGCGGCAAATCGCTCAAACTCGAAGACGCCTAACGGACCGTTCCAGACGATCGTTTTCGCCCGGGCGATCGCATCTTTTGCAGCAGCGATCGTTTTCGGACCGATGTCCAGAGCCAGCATGTCCGCCGGAACCGCCTGTCCGTCAACCGCCTCAGCCTGGGCATTTGCATCAAACTCGGCGGCTACCACGTGATCCAAAGGAAGGATAACCTGCGTGCTCCGCTGTTCCGCAGCGGCCAGAAACTGCTTGGCCGTATCGATATAGTCTTCCTCAACCAGGCTTTTCCCGATCTCGATGCCTTGAGCTTTTAGAAAGGTGTACGCCATTCCGCCACCGATGATAAAGGTGGCGCAGTTTGGTAACAGGCTTTCAAGCACGGCGATCTTCGAGGAAACCTTCGCTCCTCCGATTACGGCTACCATCGGCTTTGATGGATTGTCCAGAATCGGCTGAAAGAAGGATATCTCTTTTTCGATGAGGAACCCGGCGCAGGACGGTAAATGCTTCGTCACTCCCTCGGTTGAGGCGTGAGCGCGATGGGCGGTACCGAACGCATCGTTAACGAATACGTCCCCCAAGGCCGCCAGCTTCTTCGAAAAGGCAGCGTCATTGTCGGTCTCTTCCTTGTAGTACCGTACGTTTTCCAGCAGAAGAACTTCGCCCGGTTTCAGGGCCCGGGCCTGCTTTTCTACTTCCTCCCCGACGACGTCGGTGGCGATGGAAACGGTGGTGTCCAGGAGTTCGTTCAGACGCTCGGCCACCGGCTTCAGACTGAATTCGGGCTTCTTCTCGCCTTTGGGACGACCAAGATGGCTCATGAGAACAAGTGACGCGCCTTGATCAAGGATGTACTGGATCGACTGCAGTGCCGCTTGAATGCGCGTATCGTCGGTGATCCGACCATCTTTGAGGGGCACGTTGAAATCCGCCCGCATGAGGACCCGTTTGCCGGTAATATCTGTGTTTTTGAGTGTGCGTAAGCTCATAAATCTTCTCCGTGTGAGTGAGAAATCGCAAATGAAAACGGCCCGCACACCACCCCCTGCGGAGTGGTATCGGGCCGCACGTGTAACGATCGCTTATACGATTTTTTTCGCGAGGTCTACAACGCGGCAGCTGTATCCCCATTCGTTATCGTACCAGGAGAAGATCTTCACCATTTTGCCCACGGCCATCGTGCTCTGCGCATCGAAAATTGAGCTGTGAGTGTTGTGAATGATGTCTACCGAGACGATCGGATCTTCCGTGTACTCAAGTATTCCCTTCATCTTTCCGTCAGCGGCTTTCTTCATCGCCGCGTTGATCTGCTCCACCGTCGCCTCGGTCTTGAGATTCGCAACGAGATCGACGATTGATCCGGTAGGCGTAGGGACACGCATGGCGACGCCGTCGAGCTTGCCCGCCAGATCAGGGAGCACCTTACCAACGGCGCGGGCAGCACCGGTGGTCGTCGGAATGTTGGACGCAGCCGCTGTTCGAGCGCGGCGAAGGTCTTTGTGCGGTCCATCGAGAGTCACCTGATCGTTGGTATAGCTATGAACGGTGGTCATAAAACCCTGCTCAATGCCGAACTCATCGTTCAGTACCTTAGCGACCGGTGCAAGGCAGTTCGTGGTGCAGCTGGCGTTGGATACGCAGGTGTCCGTCGGCTTGATGTCACCGTCGTTCACGCCGAGGACGATCATATTATCGATTTGATCCTTAGCAGGAACCGTAAGGATCACTTTCTTGGCCGGATACTTGGAATTCTTCAGGTGATCGCCGTATCCGCCTTTGCTTCCCTCGCGGGTGACAAAGATGCCGGTGGATTCAATGACAACATCCGGTTTGTCGCCCCACGGAATTTCCGCCGGACTCCGTTCGGAGCATACTTTGTACTTTTTTCCGTTTACGATGAGATTCTCGTCGTCAAAATCGACGGTACCGTCAAACTTACCCTGCGTGGAGTCGTACTTGAGTAGATGGGCGAGGGTCTTCGTGTCGGTGAGATCGTTCAGACCCACCACTTCAACGCCCTGCTCCAAAGCGATTTTGAAGACGTTTCGTCCGATTCGGCCGAATCCGTTAATTGCAATTTTCATACTATTTCCTCCTGAAATAATTTTCGGGGTGGTACTTCGAATATAGAGAATGCGTACGCCTGTGTCAATCACCGGACCTGGAAGAGCTGCTGCACACGTTCGCGAAGCGGTGACGTTCGTGCAGCAGGAGCAGGAGGTTCTTCCGTTTCATCCGTTTCATCGGTCTCTTCCTGCGCTTCCTCAGCCGTGACAACGGCGTGGTCACCTACGGTGAGGTTGTCCCTTTCGGAAGGCTCATAGGCAACGACCGTCACAAGATCATCCATCTCTCGTACCGTTCCGCTGCCGAGATCCTCCCCGCCCGGTACAGAGACAAACCGAATCGCATCGTCGGTTGACACGCCGTCAACTCGCCCCACGGAGATCAAGACCTCCTCGAATCTTCGGCGTACGACGCTGCCCCGGAGTTCGACATGATCCTCGATCTCATCGGTAATCGCCCGGGTGAGGGAATCGATGCGCCCATTACCGCTGCGTCGAAACGTTCGGTCCGTTCTGACACGGGTCGAGTCCGCATCGATCAGCTGCAATCGGACGGACGCCGAACGGTCGCGCAACTCGATGTCCATGACCGCCAGCAGGTCGGCCCCGGCATTCCGCGCATCTCGTACGAGTCCTGATACGGGGTCATCAGCGGTGGTGCTGTCCACGATCTCAAGCCGCTGCGAACCCTGCAGTAGGCCGGCGGTGTAAGTGCCGATATGGCGGTCGGCTCCCACCAGGGTCGCGGGACCGGTGGTACGGCTGACCACAAATAGTGTCGTCCGCGGTCGGGATACGGTGAACTGATCGACATCCCATTCCGCGGCGGGGCTGTTCGCGAGCCGAGCCCGATAGATATCCAGACGGTCCTCGAGCTCCTGCTGGGAGAGCGCACCATCGAGGTCCGAGGTCAGCTCCCGCTCCTGGATGACTTCCAATTCCGCAAGATACCGCGCTTCCCAACCCCGCTGGAGATACAGATCGGCGATGGACGCGCGCAGTACCGGATCAAACGGATTCAGCTGTAGTCCTCGCCGAAAATGGCGTTCCGCTTGGCGATTCAGAAATCGCTCCTGCAGTTCGGCTCCCCTTTGGCGATAGTCTTCGGCCAGCCGTTGGCGCAGGTCGGCCTCCATCGCAAGTTCACTGATCGCGGTGTTCTCCAACGCGATCCTGGCCAGCTCGAAATCGGGGCGGATCTGCAAAGCCCGCTCCCAGCTCTGTTCACTATCTTCTATACGCTCTGCCTGAGCTTGAAGTTCACCTCGCGCGTACCACGCTTCATGGTTTTCGGGATCGATCCGCAGGAGTTCCTCGTAGTGCTCCCGGGCTTCATCAATATTGTCGTCTCGGAGCGCGGTCTGCGCGAGAATTCGCCACGCGTCGATCAGCGACGGTGCCAGGGTTACGGCGTTTCGGGCGTGAAACTCGGCGCGATCGAAGTCTTGTGACTGAAATGAGTACTCCGCTGCCAGGAGTTGTATCGAGGCGCTTTCTCCGTGGTACGTTACAGCCAGGTCAACATAGCGGCGTACCTGCTCGGTATCGCCGCGGTCGAGCATGATACGCATCAACGCCGCCAGAAGCCGGCGATTTTCGGGGAATCGTCGGTTGAGCTCCTGCAAATCCCGAACAACCGACTCGGTTGCGCCATCCGCCAGCCGGAGAATTGCGCGCCCCACCCGGGCACTTTCCTGGTTGGGTTGATCCGCGAGAACAGATTCGTACCGCTCTCGGGCACGTGGTAACTCGCCGGTGAGTACGGCGAGACGTGCCTCGAGCAATGCCAGATCCACTCCGCGATATCGAAGTCTTTCCGCTTCCGAGAGCGCTTGGGCAGCCCCTTCGTAGTCATCGAGCCATAAGAGGGCCTCTCCGAGACGGAGATGCGCTTCAGCGTAACGGGGGTTGAGGTTGATCACGCGGCGAATCCGATCAGCGGCAGCGGCGATTCCGTCGTCGTCGTAGCGGGCTACCGCATCGTCCAGCGCTGCTGCTGCCTCCATAAGCAGCGATCGCGGAGATTCCGGCGATTGACCCGGCACCACCTGTGCGGAGAGCAGATAGGTTGCCAGGAGTATCGCCACGATGGGTCGCGGCCGTGGGGATCGGCTCACTTAGGCCTCTCCGGCTGCGCTGGCCGTCTGATCGCGAACCACCACCTTTACGCTTCGAATCTTGTGTCCGTCCATTTCTTGAATGATGAAATCGAGGTTCCGATACTGCACCTTTTCGAACTTGACGGGAATTTTCCCGAACAAGTCGAAGACGAACCCTCCTAACGTGTCATAGTCTTCGTCGGGAAGGCTGGTGTGAATACGTTCCTGCAGTTCTTCGATATTGATGCGGGCGTCGCAGAGATACGCGTCTTCGCCGATTTCCAGTATGTCTTCCCGCTCGTTGTCGAACTCGTCTTGGATATCGCCGACGATCTCTTCGATGATGTCTTCCATACAGACGAGGCCGGACACGCCGCCGTATTCATCCACCGCTACCGCGATATGAACTCGGCGGCGCTTCATCTCCCGAAGCAACCCATCGAGGCGCTTACTCTCAGGTACAAAGAACGCTTTCCGAAGAATCTGATCGATCTCGATGTCGGCGTCACTGGTGATGAACTGCAGAAGGTCCTTGGCGTAGAGCATCCCCACCACGTTGTCCATCGTATCCTTATATACGGGAAACCGGGAGTGCCCCGTCTCGGAAATGCGCGTTACGAGCTCGGTGCTATCCATATCAACGCTCAGGAACACGGAGTCAATGCGAGGCACCATAACTTCCTTAACACTGGTCTCCGCCAATCCATGGATACCCTCGATCATCTTATGCGTTTCCGCATTTACGGGTCCGGAATGGGGGAAACTGTCGGACGTCTCAGCGTTGCGAAACAGACGCTGAAGAAACCCTTGCGTTTTCAATAGATCCTCTCCTCTAGGGTATCAAGTATCGCTTCCTGGAGGCGAAGCATCGGCTCGTCGACAAAATCATTGCTGCGATGAGTATGTCCAGCAAGGTGCAGTATGCCGTGAATCGTCAACCTCCGCAGTTCCTCTTCGGGAGTTACCCCCCAATCCTGCGCCTGTTGTTCAATCATGGGCACATTGAGAACGATGTCCCCAGCACAGAAGAACGACCCGTCGTCGGTTCTCGCTGCGCCGCCCTCTTCGGTGGCTGAAAACGATAGAACGTCGGTGGGCTCATCCTTGCTTCGGTATGCGGCGTTTAATCGGCGAATGCGCTCATTGTCGGTGAGCAGAATCGAGACTTCCCACTGGGTGATGGACAATTCCCGAAGTACCGCTGCGGCGTACCTTCGCAAATTGTCCACCCACGATGGAGGTTCGAGGTTTTCGCTACTGACTTCGATGTGATTTGAGCTACTGTCGCTGGTCATCGTAGGCCTGAACGATGCGTTGCACCAATGCGCTGCGCACGACACCCTCGTGATTAAGGTACGACATGCGAATAGCTTCGACGCCGTAGAGAATCTTCGTGGCATGAATCAGCCCCGAACCGCTGCGGCGGGGAAGATCGATCTGACTGATATCTCCGGTAACGACGGCTTGTGTGTTTTCACCGAGTCGCGTCAGAAACATCTTCATCTGTTCCTTTGTGGTATTCTGAGCTTCATCAAGAATTACGTAACTATCCCGCAGGCTTCGACCGCGCATGTACGCCAGCGGCGCTACCTCGATCACGTTCTGCTCTTCCAGACGACGAATGATCTCAAACGGAATGAGCGCTTCGATCGCATCGTACAGCGGTCGAAGGTAGGGGCTGATCTTCTGCGTGAGGTCTCCCGGCAGGAATCCGAGACTCTCCCCCGCTTCGACTACCGGGCGAGTCAGAACCAGCTTTCGTTTGCGTTTTGCGAGCACCTCTCGCAATGCGTGCGCCACGGCAAGGAACGTTTTGCCCGTTCCGGCGGGACCGACAAAGAAGTTGAGGGTGATTTCATCGAGCGCCTCGAGAATGCGCGCCTGACGCATACTTCGGGGAAACACCTTGGTGCCGGCGGCGGGAATCTCGATCGGACTTCGACGGAGATCGTCAGCGCTGCGCCCGTCATCAACCGTCAGATCCTGGTGCAGCGCCCGAATCAGACCTTTGCTCGGTGCGTGCCCTCGGAGACTGTGCTGTTCCAGCTCACTCATGAGAGAGACGAATAGGTGTTGTTGCTGAAGACTGTCGCTATCGAGGTGGAGTTCGTTGCCACGAACCAGGACGGGGGCTTGAAACAGCTCTTCCAGAATTCGCAGATTCTGGTCATTCACACCGCAGATCTGTTGCAGTGTTTCTCCGTCGGACAGAACCAGCGCTGTACTATCTGACATTACACTCCTTGGGAAGAGTATAGAGAGACGCTTCCCGCTGGGTCAAGTGTCGAGACTGTTGGGCGACCACGCGATGTGCCGGGTTCATTGATCAAACAGAACCTCCCCGTCCTCAACTTCGATTGATCGGCGCAACTCGGGAATTGGACGCCACCGGAGCAGTACCGACAGTACACCCCGCCACCGATACGTGGGCGGCTGAGCATCATTTTCGAGTTCC
>CAZNRF010000063.1:9688-12871 GCA_964575075.1 uncultured Spirochaeta sp.
CTGACATTACACTCCTTTGGTAGAGTATAGAGAGACGTTTCATGGCGGGTCAAGTGTAACAATGCGGTAGTGGCGTTCATTGTCCGAATTCTACCTCGCCGTCATCGACCTCAATAGCGCGACGCAACTCGGGAATGGGGCGCCATCGCAAAAGAATCGATACCACGCCTCGCCACTGATACGATGGGGGCTGAGCGTCGTTATCAAGTTCCGGCCCGCCGGTGTAGCGTATGCGTAGCTCCCAGTCCTCCATATCGTGGACCGCGGTCAAATCAATGGAATCGAGTTTGAATAGAGCCGTTTCCCGACGATCTCGGTTGAAGATACGCAAACTGTCTACGAGGTCCGTGCTGAACGAACGGTGGGGACGACCCACCTGTTCTGCCAGTGACGGCACATACTGGTAGATCAGATCGTTTCGGGTGCGGGCGGAGACGTCCAGCTCGAGAAACCGATAGATATCAAGGGTAAACCCGTAGGTCAGCAGTAATGAGCTGTTGGTAAAGCGCTGCAGATCCATATCAAGGTCGGCATCGCCGTTCACCGCCACGGTTATTCGACGCTTCCAGGTATGCAGTTCTTCGTCGATACCGACTCCCACGGAAGCTCTGGTCCACTGAAACTCCTCGGTATTATTCCCGGCCCATCCTGCCCCCGGTTCAAAGCTATAGCCGGTGGTGTACTGTCCAACCAGGCTGGTTTCGAATCCGTAGGCAGAAAAGGAACTTCGAGCCTGATCCAGGCGCACCGCGTCGGTATCGTATTCCAGGCGCTGACCAACCGTCACATCCTCTTGAAAGAGGGTAAGTCGGTGGTTTTGTACAATGTTGTCCGGTTCCCATCCCTCATCGGTCTCCCGGTATCCGGCGGAAAAATCGCTGGTAAGAGGCCCCGTCTCCAGAGTCAGATCCCCCAGATAGGTACGAAGGCGTGGTGGCAGATCCGATGTGGCGGTGAACCGCTGTACCGTCGGTCCGATTGACCAGACGAAGCGCGCTTGGGTGCGGTGGGTGGATACATCATCCCGGTTCCACTCGCCCCAGCGGGTATCGTATCGCGGACTCCCGCTATCGTTGATCTCGGAAAACTCACGCGCGTATGCCAGTGAGTTCAGCTGATACTGGAGTGATGAGTCTTCCAGCGATGCAACCTCACGGAAGGGATATGTGGTAAGTGAGGTCCGCTGGGTGAGCGTATTCCCCCGGTACTGAAAGGCACTCCGCCGAAGGCGCTCTTGCTCGTCTTCCTCTGTTGGCGCCGTGATCGTGACATCCTGATAACGTTGTTCCACCCTCAGGGAATTACGAAGGGATACATAGGAGTTGGCGTCCCGGGCAGAGCTGGTTAACTCTGCTCGATTCCGCGTCTGAAACGTGCCATACCACCACTCGAAACCCACATCCGATCCTGTTTCCCAATCCCGGTTATCGGTGAAGCGGTCCAACCGAAGATTGGGAGTAATCGTGTACTGTACGGAGACGGCTCCGTCACTCGGTGCGGGAATTCCAGAAGCCCTCGGCGCGATCTCGGGCAGGCGGAATCGGGCATCCTCGTCGGCGTCCTCCTCTTCCTCTTGTTCCCAGGGGGGCCTGAGTTCGGGACGCTCATCCGGCGAAGATTCCTCCTCCTGCGCCACGGATTCACCGTTTCCGCTTCTCGGATACTGAAAGAGCGTACCGGCCAGCTCAGCCGAGAGATCCGGAGCAACCATCGATTCCGGATAGAAAAACCGATCTTCCGGACTATTGTCACTCGCCGAGCGGGTGAGTGGATCCGGCAGGTTTCCCTCCTGCCGGGTGCGCCAATCGATCTGGCCACGGAGGGAACGGATCCCAAAAGAAGTGACCCACGGCTGAAACGCGTCAGGTACCGACGGGCGCCATCGCAGAGCGGTTTCCCACGTGGTAGACGAGATCGTTGACCGACTCGTGTCCTCCTCTGCAGTTCCGGCGTTCAGAAATACGCCCCAGTCGATCGCCTCACTGCGATCGCCGTAATCGCGCCGAAATTGAGGATCAGAGAGCAGGAGCATCTGGAGCGAAATCGAGAATGATTGTATTTGCGACGAGGTATCTATTTCCGCTTCATACCGGAAGGGTAACTGCGTGCCGAGAAACCACCCGGTGTTCCAGTACTGCTGAGCTTGTCCCGCCGAGTCGATATACCACGATGAGTATGTACCGTCCTCGAGAAAGATGTTCCGGCTGGCGCCCACGCCGAAGCGTCCGTGAAACCGATCGAGGGGACCAATATCGGGGAGGCTCGCGTCCACTCCCGCGTAGGCGCCAAGCGTCGTGTAGGCATCGAGCATCACTTTCAGATTCCATCCCGGGGGCTGTGGGGGTGGCGGTTCCTCGGGAACGCGCAGAAAAAGTCCCTCAATCACACGGTTCTCACTGTCCGCATCATCTGCAAGGCGCATAATCGAAATGGGTGGGTCCCGTTCGTCACTCTCCCCGAGGATGTACGTCGTTGTTTGAATGAACTGTCCCTCCCGTGTGCGGGTACCCAGGGCGGGATGGAAGAAGAGACGGTCTCCCGGCAAAAAGAACGCCGGCAAATAGAACATTGGCACACGACCTACATGGAGCACCGCGTTACGCAAACCCCACTCGCCGGGGGCGAGGATCCAGATCCGTTGCGCCCTGATCCGATAGTTCGGTGGATCCGCCCGGGACGAGGTGATCGTGCCGCCGTCAACCACGATGATCTCTTCGGCGGATCGGGTGATTCGCTCGCCCTGTACTGAAAAATCGACATCCTCACTGTCAGACTCGTCTCCGGCGGAGTCGCGCGCCTCAGTTATCCCGTGAATAAAGACCCCTTCCCAGGAGTCGATGCGAAAAACGATCTGCTCGCCGCGAAACTGCTCGGTTCCCTCGGCCTGTTCGGTGGTGTACTCAACACCTCCCGCAGCGGAGAGCAGGTTCTCTGAAAGGTTCACCACGATTTCTCGGGCCTCAATGCGGTGCACCGTGGATCCGTCGTCGAGGGTGAGTACAACGCCGCCGGTCAGCCGGAGGTACTCTTCGTCGGTTTCTTCAATTGAGAAGAACTCACTGCCTCGGGCCTGCTCAATCCGCAGGAGGGACGGTTGCGAAGATGAATCGCCCTCCCCTCGTGGCGGATCACCCTCCTCCTCTTCGGTTTCCGCCTCTGCCGCTCTGCGCTCAAGGGTTGTCC
>CAZNRF010000064.1:0-3705 GCA_964575075.1 uncultured Spirochaeta sp.
GGCTCACCTCGCCCTCTCGCGTCATCGCCTGCGCGAACACCGCCCAGATCTGCGACGCCCTCTCCCATTTCGCGGTGACCTACAATGTGAATATCGTTGGAGGGAGTATGCCGGAACTACACGTGGCTGAGGACGGCACCGAAACGATGTACAACGTGGCGTATCTCTTTCACCGGGACGGCAAAGTTGAAGCGCAGTACAAGTTACATATCACCCCTCAGGAGAGCTGGAGTTGGACGATGCACGGGGGCTCGAGCCTTCGTGTCTTTGACACCGATGCCGGCAAGATCGGAATTCTGGTCTGCTACGATGTAGAGTTTCCGGAGCTGGCGCGCGTGATGGGTGAGCGCGGCCTTGAGATCCTCTTCGTGCCGTTTTGGACCGATACCAAGAACGGCTACCTACGGGTCAGACGCACGGCGCAGGCCCGGGCGATAGAGAATGAGTGCTACGTGGCGATCACCGGAAGCGTGGGAAATCTTCCCCGGGTGGACAACGTCGACATTCAGTACAGTCAGTCCGCCGTATTTTCCCCATCGGACTTCTCCTTTCCCCACGATGCGATCATGGCCGAAAGCACCCCAAATACGGAGATGACCCTGCTGGTAGACTTAGACTTGGACAAGTTGAAGCAACTGCGATACGAGGGGTCGGTGACCAATTACAAGGATCGCCGCCTGGATCTGTACAAGGTGGACTGGATCGGCGATTAGCTCTCGTGCCGTGCCGTGCCGTGCCGTGCCGTGCTATAGCGGCGCCAGGGCGGTGCCGGTGGGGTGTACAAAAACGGCCGCCCCCGGAGGGACGGCCGCTCACATCCTACGTTGGGATTCCGTGTTTAATACACGTCCTTCCACTCATCGATGTTGTCCGGGTCAAAGCGGAAGGGAGCGCCCAGAAGCACTTCCGTTCCTCCATCACCGGCTTCAACGATTTCGAAATCACCGAGACGACCAGCGGAGAATGTCTCTCCCGCGGCGCCGGTGATATCACCTGAGGCCATTGCCGTGGCGGCGTAGGCGGTGAGATACCCGACGTCAATCGGATTCCACAGGAACATGTACGGCGTGGCTCCGTTTTCGATGTACTCCGCCATCTCCGAGGGCAGACCGAGGCCGGTTACGTACACGTCACCAATCAGATCGTTATCTGTGATAACACGACCGGCCGCGGCAATACCAACCGTGGTAGGCGCAATGATCACTTCCAGGTCCGGATAGCTCTGGAGCAGCGCTTCGGTCTCGCTCACCGATTTGTCCCGCAAGTCATCGCCGTAGGCTACCCGCACCAGTTCCAGATCAGCGTACTTGTCCGGATCTTCCTCCAGCTCGGTGCGCATCCACTCGATCCACAGGTTCTGGTTTGATGCCTGACTGGTGGCGGAGAGGATCGCAATATCTCCGGCGCCGTCGGCCATGTCGTAGGCGGCCTGGATCAGCGTGCGCCCGATCATCTCGGAGTCGGCCTGGTTAATGTGAACCATGCGACTGTCCGGATTAACCGCGGAGTCCGCCGACAGAACCGGAATCCCACCGTCCATCGCGCGGGAGAGTACCGGCTCGAGGGCATCAAAGTCGTTACCGGTGATGCTGATCGATGTGACCTGCTGGGCTACCAGTTGGTCTACGATCTGAATCTGAGCTTCCGCTGTCGGTTGATCGGGAGCTCGAAGAATCGCCTCCGCACCTTGCTCCACGATCCCTTCTTCAAATCCCTCCATCTGCTTATCGCCATAGGGATTACCGGTGTTCTTGAAGATAAACGCATGGCGTTCCGCTCCATCTTGCTCGCCGCTTCCGCTTGCAAACAGCACCGCCGCCGGCGCCAGTGCCAGCGTTACGATCAGTAGTGAAATAACTACTTTTCTCATAGGGAGACCTCCTGTTCATTTTTCTCGACATTCATAGCAACGCTACACCGTCGAGTTAATCTTCTTTTTGCTTCGAAATCGTATTCGGTGGACCAGGACCGAGGCGATCAGTAACGATCCGATAACCACAAGCACGACCGGGGCTTGAAGATTTGCAAGACCCATTCCGTACCCGAGAAACCCGATGATAAAAACTGCCAGAATCGGCCCACCGATGCGGCCAATACCACCACTGGTGCTGACACCGCCCAGCGCCACCATCGCGATCACCTCCAACTCATACCCGGTTGCCACATTGGGCCGGGTGCTTCCCATGCGCGAGGTAAGAAACAACGCCGTTACGCCCGCCATGAGCCCATTGAGCATGAATACCGTAAATACCACCCGGTCTACGTTCACTCCCGAGTACCGGGACGCCATGGCGTTTCGGCCCATCCCAAACACTGCCCGGCCGAAGGTGGTTTTGTGCAGAAGCAGTCCAAAAGCGATTGCCGCAAAGATAAACGCCAGAAATATGAAGGGAATCCCGAAAATCTCTCCCCACCCGAGAAACGAAAACCACTGGGGGAACCCGCCGGAGGCCTGGTCCCCAAGGATGATGTAGGCGATTCCCCGGTAGATAATCATCGTGGAAAGCGTGACGATCACAAAGGAGAGTTCTTTGAACTTCACCAGAAGCCATCCGTTTATCGCGCCTCCCAGCCCGGCTACCGTGAGACACAGCAGCATCGCCAGTGGCATGGGCAGTCCGGCGTTGTAGGTGGTAGCCATAATCACCGCCGAGAGCGCCACCGTGGAACCCACGGATATATCGATCTTGGCCAGAATCAGGACGAACATCATGGGAAACACGATGAACGCCTTGTCCAGAAACGTGGCTGGCGTCCGAATGAACGTGTTCAAGTTGAGGAAGTACGGAGAAATCCACGTATTCGCCATGATCACCAGCAGAAGTACGCCGACCAGAAGCCACTCCCATTGAAAGAAGAACTCCCGCCAGTTGCGCTCGCGGGTAATACCGATCCGTATTTGATCGCTCATTGCCTGCCTCCGTTAAATTGCGCGCCGCCGAAGCGCGGTCCGTTCGGTGTTACGACGCACCATGACGTTGGTAATTACCGCCGCCAGAACGACAAATCCCTGGATTCCCTGCTGCCAGAACGGCGACACGTTGATCAGCGGAAGGGCGTTGGCCAGAATACCGAGCATCAGCGTTCCGAGGAGGAGTCCGGAGAGTCGGCCCACACCGCCGGTGATACTGACGCCGCCAAGAATACACGCGGCGATTACCTGGAGCTCATACCCGATTGCCGTGTTGCCCTGAGCTGAGGCGAATCGTGCCACCCACAGTACCCCCGCCAACCCGGCAAGGCCGCCCATAATCGAATACACCAGAAAGATCAGTCGTCGTTTTGGAATTCCCGAGACTTCCGCCGCCTGAGGATTAGACCCGATGGCGTATATCCGCCGGCCGGTACGGGTGTGATTGATGAAGAATCCTGCCACCACATACACCACCACGGCGATCATGATCAGATTGTTTAGGCCCAACGTGCGGCCGGTGGCGATCGCCTTGAAATTGGCGGACATCTGGTAGGAGCTTACCCACTGGCCCCCGCTCACCACGTAGGTGAGGCCACGAACCACATTCATCATACCGAGGGTCGCGATAACGGGTAGGACGTCGAAACGTGCTACCAACAGCCCGGTGACCATTCCGATCACCGCTCCCAGTACCGTACTGAGGATAATCGCAAGGGCCGGTGGTAACCCCGGAATCCCGGCCACGGTGAGGGCGGTAAGACCCACGCGCATCCTCGCGCCCGGTGGCTCGT
>CAZNRF010000064.1:3715-12843 GCA_964575075.1 uncultured Spirochaeta sp.
GTTACGGCGGTACCCATCCCGGTGCACGCCATACGCGGGCCTACCGAACGATCGATTCCCCGGGTCACCAGCACCAGCCTCATCCCTACCGCCCGAATCCCCAGGATCGACGTATTGATCAGCAGGGCATTGATATTGCGGGGAGTGAGAAACGCCGGGTTTCGCGCTTGAATCGCCAGGGCGAGCAGGATAATAAAAATCAGAAGTCCCAGTTCTCGGAGATTCTCCGTAAGTACGATTCGTTTCTTCGCCATTACGCCGTCTCCGCTCCGGTAGCTACAACCATTGCTGCGTTCAGAATCTCCTCCTGCGTTGCCTCCGCGGTGGTGAGATGTGCGGTAACGCGACCCTGCTTCATGACCACGATCCGATCGCTCATACCCAGCACCTCCGGCATCTCCGAGGAGACCAACAGTATGCCGTATCCCTGTTCCGCAAGATCCCCGATGATTTCGCAGATCGCCGCTTTTGCCGCCACGTCCACGCCTTTGGTGGGTTCATCGAGAATAATCAGCTTCAGATGCCGGCTGAGCGCCTTCGCCACAACCACTTTCTGCTGGTTCCCGCCGGACAGGGTCATCGCGGTAGTGAAGATAGAGTTCGCCTTTACGGTGAGCTTGTCCGACAACTGCCCCGCTACCACGCGCTCTCGGTCCTCCTTGAGCCAGCCGTGATCGGATAGATCCGCCAGGGAGGGAAGCGTGATGTTCTTGCCGATTTCCCATTCGAGAATCAGGCCCTGTAACTGCCGGTCTTCCGGGACATGGCCGATGCCCAATTCCAGGGCGTCCATTGGGGATTGCGGCGAGATCCGCTCACCGTTGAGATAGATCGTGCCCGAGTCTGCGGGGTAGACGCCGTAGATCGATTCGCACACCTCGGTTCTCCCGGCTCCTACCAGCCCGGTAAGTGCCACGATTTCACCGGCGCGCACATCCAGCGAGACATCCCGGTAGAAACCGGTGCGCGAGAGGTTTTCTACCCGGAGCACCTCCTCGCCGATCTGCACCGAGCGTTTCGGATACATCTGAGATATTTCGCGGCCAACCATCGCTACGATCAGTTCGTGCTGCTTAATCTCCGATGCGTTCCAGGACCCCACGTACTGCCCATCACGAAACACGGTCACCCGGTCGGCGAGCCGTTCGATATCCTCCATGCGATGGGAGATAAAGATCACCGCCACGCCGGAGTCACGCAGTCCCTCGGTGATGCGGTACAGCTCCTCACTTTCGTGGTGGGTGAGCGCCGCAGTGGGCTCATCCATGATGATGATACGAGCCTGGGTCGATAACGCCTTGGCGATTTCCACGATTTGCTGCCGCGCTACCGAGAGGGACCCCATTCGTTCGTGAGACGTGAAATTCGCATCGAGTTGCTCGAGGAGTGCCTGCGCCTCCTCGTGCATCTTGCGCCAGTCTATCCGCCGGGTGAGCGGCCGGACGTACTCGTGGCCCATGAAGATGTTCTCCGCCACGGTAAGATCTGGATACGAGGTTACGTGCTGGTAGATGGCGGCCACACCGGCGCGTTGCGCCTCCATGGGATTTTTGAACGTTACCGCCTCGCCGTCGATAAAGATCTCTCCGGTATTCGGCGTATGGACACCGGTGATGATCTTGATGAACGTAGATTTTCCGGCGCCGTTCTCTCCCATGAGCCCATGGATCTCGCCGGGGCGAAGATCAAAATGAACGTTGTCCAGGGCGCGAACCCCAGGGAACAACTTCGATATACCTTTCAGTTCGAGTATTGTCTCGTCGGACAAGTGTAATCCTCCTCGGATTTAGTCCATGTAGAACATCTCATCCAGTGGGTACACCACCGGTGAGCCGTCGGGGTTGGTCTCCATGAGGTCCGCCATGTAGTCCCACCAGCGGCGCATCACCTCCAGCTCCGGGAGCTGAGCACTGGTGTTATGCTCGGTGAGCTTCTGGGAGGCGTATAACGCGTCGGTCCGGGGGTCCAAATAGATTCCGTAGTCGCGAATTCCTGCCGCTTCCAGGGCGGAGACCAATTCCGGCCAGATCTCATCATGCCGCTTCTGGTATTCATCCCGTACGCCGGGCTTGAGTTGCATTGCAAACGCCGTTCGTTTCATTTCAACACACCTTTTCCACCGGAATACCGAGGAGGCTTCCGAGTTTCTTGATTCGATCCGCCACGTGCCCGATGCCGATCGCACAGTGGTGGGACGGTCCTAACTGGGACCATCGCTCTACAAACTCCCGTGGAGGAAGTGAAAAGCGATAGCGACTGTTGGTATTGCCGATATGAAGAACCGGGCCGGGAACGCTCTCGCCCTCGGCGGTGATCATGTACACCCCGTCGGGGCTTTCACAGACCGAAAGGAGCGTTACCGGTCCGTGCTGTACGCTCATCTGAATGGACAGGCCCTTTCCCGGTTTGCCGTGATAGATCGGCAACGGCACCAGTCCCACCGGACCCTCGGCAATCGCGGGATGAGCGGGGCCGTCATGCCCTAAGAGCACCACGCCTTCGTTGAAGTCCATCGCATAGAACTCCGAAAAAGAACCTCCCGCGCCGAAGCTGTCCATGATCTTCATCGCCTGCGCGTTCTTGATCTCACACTCTCCCGCCACCGGAACGTTGTCGCCGGTGAGAAGGGTGTTTCCCGCGATAACCGAGGTTACGATGTTCTCATGGGTGGAGCCGGCAGTTCCTTCGTAGTAGTACGCCAAGGATCCCAACTGGTGACTGGAGACCAACTTATCCAATGCGACCGAAGTCTGCGCCGCCCGCTGCAGCTCCTCCATCTCGCACTCCCGGGATACGTCGAACTTCTGTCTGAACTCGGCGATTTTCTCTTCCACCTCGCCGGCGGACACACCGGCGCGAAGTTCCGCCAGCTCGTCAACCTCGATAAGATCGATATGGCCACCGAAGTGGGCGATCTGGCGGGTCATGTCGGTATACACATCGAGCATCCCCGCGTAATAGTGTCCCATCACGCCCAGCCGATTGGTGCGCATCACCCGGGCAACCCGGGCAGCGGCGATCCACTCACCGATCGCCCTTTCCGTCTCCGGCTCTCCTAAATAGCCCGTGACCAGGTGGTAGTCGATTCCGGCCCGCTTAAACACGCTGGCGATCTCGGGTACGCAACACGCCTGACAGTGGGCCAGCCACTCACCGGTCATCGTGCCGCGGTCACCGAGCGCGTTAAATCCGTCGTAATCGATCGCCGCCACCGGCTGAATGTTGAGCACGATAATCGGAACGCCCGTAGCCTGTGCTACCGGAAGCACCGTAGAGGAGAGCGCGTAGGTGGAGATATACAAAAAAACTACGTCTACTTGCTTCTGTCGGAAGACCGATCCTACCGCTTGCGAGCGCTCAGGGTTGTCCACCAGGCCCACATCCACAAGCTCTACATCGCCGGCAGACTCTATGATTCCGGATATCTGCTTTTGGTATCCCTCGAGCCGTTCTTTTAATCCGGTGAACTGCGGCCAATAGGTGTCCAAGCCGATTCCGAACATACCAACTGTAAGGGGCTGCTGCGCTTTCATGAGTTAACGCTATACCCGGTTTCCAGAATCGCGGAATATACAAAACGGTTGGTGTGATATACTTTTTTTTATGAGCGGCTATGTTACAAGCTTTTCGCGGTACCTCCCCGTCAATTCCGAGGCGGTGCGATGGGAAATCTGGTGTAACGACGCCGGATACACCCGGGTTCCCCCGTATGCCGCCTACCCGCCGCAACCGGAATCGCACCCCGCTTCCCATGCGGCCACCGTAGTATCCGGGCGTATTCTGGATGAATTTCAGGTGGTGTATCTCACCTCCGGAAGCGGATGGTTTGATTCCGCCCCCTCCGGCACGGTGAGCGTTGAGGCGGGAGATATGATGATCCTCTTCCCCGGTGTACGCCACGCCTACCGTCCGCGGCTGGAAACGGGTTGGAACGAGTACTGGGTCGGGTTTTCCGGGGAACATGCACATCGCTTGTCGCGGCACGGACTGTTCACCCCGGAGAAACCGATCCACCATATCGGACTCAACCAGGAGATCATTGCGGATTACGAACAGATCGTGGGGCTGTGCCGCAGCCAGACCCCGGGGTTTCAGGTGCGTCTCGGGGCGTTGGTGCTCCAGCTCTTGGCTCACATTCACGCCCTGGAGATCACCTCCCGCACCGGTGCCGGTGATCGTACGATGGTGGAACGTGCCCGCGCCATTATGCAGGAGCATGTGGAAGACAGTGTCAGTGTTGAGGAAATCGCCCATCGCGTCGGGTTGGGATATACCCGACTCCTGAACGTCTTTCGGCAATACACCGGGCTCACGCCGTACCAGTATTACCTGCAGTTGCGTATTCACCGCGCCCGGGAGTTGCTTCGGGAGCCGGGGATCACCGTGAAGGAAGTCTCGGCCCGCATGAACTTCGAGAATCAGTATTACTTTTCGCGGCTGTTCAAGAAGAAAACCGGTCTGAGCCCGACCCAGTGGCAAGCCGGTGTAGAAGGGGCTATGCCGGCGTCGGTGTAGCGGCCGATCACCGCCGATTTTTCCTTGTGCGGAATCACGACCCACGGTACGCTGAATGTACCCTGCAAGCCCCGGCTCAGGCCCGGCGGTGATCCGCAGGCGGGAGGTATCTTGTGGCACACGTCCTTATCGCCGACTCGTTTCCCGAAGAGAGCCGGGCCGAGATCGAACACCTGGGGGCCCCGGGTCACTATGAGGCCGGAGCGACTGCTGAGAGCCTGCCGGAATTGGCGGCCGCTCAGGAGGCTACGATTCTCGTGGTGCGTTCCACCAAGGTAAGCGCAGCCGTGTTCG
Source organism: uncultured Spirochaeta sp. (assembly GCA_964575075.1). Lineage (GTDB taxonomy): Bacteria > Spirochaetota > Spirochaetia > DSM-27196 > Alkalispirochaetaceae > Alkalispirochaeta. Next base: position 8,525 of record CAZNRF010000064.1, read on the forward strand.
AGCGGGCGCCGGCGTTGCAGCTGGTGATTCGCGCCGGTGCCGGCGTGAACACGATCGACTTAGCGGCCGCCTCCGCCCGGGCGGTGCGGGTGGCCAACTGTCCCGGTACCAACGCCGCCGCTGTGGCGGAGCTCACTATGGGCCTGCTCCTCGCGTTGGACCGCCGGATTCCCGACAACGTCGAAGACCTACGCCGCGGCCGCTGGAACAAAAAAGGGTATAGCTCCGCCCGAGGTCTGGCGGGAAGAACCCTGGGCGTGATCGGTACCGGCTCTATCGGGGTTGAGGTGATCTCCCGGGCTCGCTCGTTTGGCATGGACATCGTGGCGTGGAGCCGCTCCCTTACTGCAGAGCGCGCTGCCGAGCTGGGCGTCCACCACGCGGAAGATCTCCTGGAGGTGGCCCGGAGGAGCGATGCCGTTACCGTCCATGTGGCCGCCACCGCGGACACGAAGCACTTGTTGGGGGAGCAATTCTTCGCGGAGTTGCCGGAGGGTGCGTTGGTTATCAATACCTCTCGGGCCACCGTGGTGGATGATCTGGCGATGCGCCAGGCAGTGCGGGAGCGAGGGCTGCGTGTTGGTGTCGATGTCTTCGAAGGTGAACCTTCCGGCGGAGAGGGCGAGGTGGACGCGGCGCTGTTCACGCCCGAATCCGCGGAGGCTTCCGCCGGGGTGATCTACGGCACGCACCATATCGGCGCGTCCACCGAGCAGGCGCAACACGCTGTGGCCGCCGCCACGGTGGAGCGGATCCGCGCGTTTCTCGCGGGTGAGGCGGTACCGTCACTGGTAAACGTGCCGGAGCGGGACACCCCGGCTCCTCCTGAAGCGGCGACGATCGAGATCCGGCACCGGAATCGGGTGGGAGTGCTGGCCCACGCCCTCACAGCACTGGAACAGGCCGGCATCAACGTTCGTGGTATGACCAACCACCTCTTCTCCGGTGATGAGGGCGCACTGGCCACGATTCAAGTGGAGCCCAGCCCTTCACCGGAGGTGATCAATGAGGTTGCCGCCTCCCACGCAGATATCCTGGCGGTGCGGATATCGCCGGTGGGCGCTCAAGATTGAGCCGGAACGGCCAGGGTCAATCGTCCTTGCGCCCGTCGGGGTGACGCGTCCCCTTGACTGCACCTGGTTCGCCTGGAACGAAGTCGTGTTTCATGTAGCGAACGACGTCATCCGTTGAGAGCACCTTCGCCACGGTGCTGTTTGCCACCGTGAGGGCGGTTTCCTGATTCGCGGTGGCGGTGGCAACCGCATCGCCCACAACAACGACATCGTATCCGCGGGAGTTTCCGGCGTAGGCGGTGCTCAAGACGCACTCGTCCGTCCACAGGCCCACGATGACGATCGTGTCGATGTCGTGCTCCTTGAGTTTTTCATCCAGGTACGAGGTGCCGTCTTCGTTGAACGTCCAGAACATATCCAGATGCTTTCCGTGGTAGAACCAGCCATCTGCTTCTTCTTCAGCTGTGGGCGCAATCTCGGTGAGGGGCTTCAGACCGGGAGCGCCGGTGAAGACGTATGCCGCGTTTTCCGGATTCTCCGGACGCAATCCCCGCGGGCCGTACCAGCGATCCATCGCGTTGGAGATTCCGTCGTCAAAGCGGCGGCTCCAGGCGCTCCAGGCGACACAGACGCCGTCGCTTTGGGATCGGGCGTTCCGGAAGGCTTCCAGTATTTTCACCATATTGGAAAGAATTCCGCCGGCGTACGGCCGGTACTCCTCCTGGCAATCATCCAGGAGCAGCGCAATTCTGCGGGGGCGATCTTTCAGGTCCCAAGACGCCCAGAACGCCAAGGGTGTTTCATTCGGGCCTCCCGGGGTCTTGCTGTAATTTGGCATCGGTTCCCGGGCGAGTTTCATGTCCCGATGCGTGCATTGCTGCTGCATCGCCTCTTTCAGGGTGGGAATGTGCTTTGCTTCGTCTTTCACGTTTTGCTCCTCCACATGGATAGATTGTATTATGGTAGCCTCGGTCTATTACGCGGTTCGTGTCGGACGCAGATTCCAGCTAAAGTAGTTCATTCGACCGTCGGCGAAGGCGCGGTGGCGATCGCTGCCGATCGTGCCGGCGAACTCACTAAAGGCCGAGAGAAACATCTTGGGGACGCGTTTTTTTATAAGCTCTACCTTCCGTTCGTTGTCGCGCTCCAGGGCGCGGACGACGTTGGGGGCGATGTTGATCTCCTGTTCGATAGAAAATCCCGCCTCAGCGATCTGACCCTTGAGAATCTCCATGTCTTCGTGCCAGCGCATGTCCGTCAGGAGGAACGTTCCGTCCGGGCGCAGTACGCGATGCACTTCGGCGAAGAACTGCATAACATCCCCATAGGCGCGGGACGCCTCCACGCTCACCACATGGTCGAAGCTATCGTCCGGAAAGGGAAGGTTCTCGGCTTCGCCCTGAATGAACTCGACATTGGGTGGGTGTCCGTACACGCGTGTGCAGGCCTCAACGTTCGCGGCGCTGATATCGAGCCCAACGTACCGGTGTGGTTTCAGATAGCGGGCGATGTAGAACGCACCACCACCCCGACCGGAGCTCACCTCGAGGATATCCGTGTCGGCAACGGATACGTGAGAGACAGCGACATGGTACAGATGCGCGCCGAAAGGCTCACGCTGGTCCTCCGGCTCGAGCTCCAGGTCCGGCTCGCCAATCGGGGCATAGCCGTAGTTCATGAAGCGCAATGCGCTGTAGTCGTCGTCCCAGGCGATCATCTTGCCATGCCAGTAACGCCAGAGCGGCAGGCGTACCCATCGGGGCAGATGCACAAATCGATCCACAATCCAGTCGCCGAGGCGATGTATTGGGCCTCGTAAGTTTTCTTTTTCCACATATAGAGCGTACCAGAAAATGGATAAAATTGCGAATGGTACGGCCTGTGAATGAATTGGATGTAATCTACACGATCCACACCGCAGCGGCCAGCACGAACAGAGCTCCGGCGGTAAGTGCTTTTGCCGCCGGGGCGTTGCGCCGAAACCAGCGATTTGCCGTTGCGGAACCAACGCCAAAAAACACCGCCAGGAAGAGTACGAGGAGGGGAAGAATAAACGCTCCGTTGTAGATAGCCAGCGCCAGCAGCTCCCCCGCTTCGGTCGACCCCGTCTGTACGAGGTAGGCGATCGTGGGCAGGTACAGCTGCCCGGTACACGCGAGCTCCAGTAACGACACCAGAAACGCTGCGCCGATCGTTCACAGGAGCAGACCGCTGGATCCGAACCCGGAGCGCATCACCGCGTGGATTCGTCGCTTCGTCTGTGCTCCCAATTGGAGCGTAGCCTCTCTGCTCCGACCCCGGCGGATGAGTACGGCGTCCCGGAGGGCCAGCGTGCCAAAGACCACCGCGCCCACCGATACGGCCAGGCGTAGTATCACGCGGAGAAGGGAGACGTCCATCGCCTGCCGCAGCAGCGTGAGGAGACCGAGACCGAGAGCGTAGTAGGTAACGAATATTGTGGTCGCGTAGAGTATGCCCACCAGCAGCAACTGACGTCGACGGTTGCCGAACATCGCCATGAGCGATACGAGGAACAACATCGTCGCAAAGGCGCAGGGGTTGATGCCGTCGGCCAGGCCTGCAAGAAACACCGGGAGAACGCGGATGGAATCGCGCATCGACAGGGCGATGTTGTCGCCTTCCTGGGACCCGTCCAGCGACGGGGGAACCTGGTCGCGAAACGATCCCGTCTCCAGAAGGTGTTCGATTTCCCCCTCGAGCCCCGCGTCGATGGCGCTATTGCCCTGGTAGGCGTTGTTACCCACGAACAAGACGGGAAAGACACGAAAGTCGCGATCCATCTCCCCGAGACGGTCCCGGGATTCGGCATAGCCGTCTGTAGACAGGATATCCCGAACTTCCACGGAGAAGGTTACTCCGTAGCGTTCGGTGAGCCGCGGGAGATCGTTCTCAACGAAGGTATCGCAGTGGGCGCAGCCGATCTCGCCGTAGTAGGTGAGTTGGATCTCCCGGGGGGCGTCGGCGGTCTCGGCCCCGACCCCAACCGGGCCGAGGGCGAGGATGAAGATACCGAGGACGGCACCAAAGAGTGCCGGAATACCCCGGGCTCGACGCTGTAGCAGCGCAGACACCGCCCCCCGCGGTTGCGCAGTGTTCATCAGACGATAAGATTACCGTAAATCATACCGGCGGTGGTAGACATCCCCACCACGAGGCCCACGTAAGTGAGTGTCTTTTTTAGTCCAAGCTCTCCACCGATGACCATCAGGGACGGCAGGGACAGGGACGGACCGGCCAGGAGCAGCGCCAGCGCGGGCCCCTGATTCATACCGGAGCCGATGAGCC
>CAZNRF010000065.1:0-12687 GCA_964575075.1 uncultured Spirochaeta sp.
GTCGAACACCTCTTCCCGCTCGGGAGTCCGCCCCACCAGCGGCAGCGCATCCAGCTCACCGGCGGCCAGTTGGTCTTTGAGCTCATTCCACGGGGCGATCTCGATCTGAAGGTCGATGTTTCGGACGTGCGCCACCGCCTCAAAGAGTTCGATCGAGAACCCCGTGGCGTTGCCGGCGTCGTCGATGTACGAGTACGGGGGATAGTCCGGCTCCGCGCCGATGGTGAGGGTGGTACGGTCATTGGGACGGGGGTCAGTACCGACGCGATCGGATTCGGCGGTCTGGGCATACCCACCGTGGGCCACGAGGAGTCCCCAGAGCCCAAGAAAGAGAATCGCAACTATTGATTGGGCGCTCAAATGCGCGGTGCGGGAGCGGGTCACTTCATTATGCCTATGGCGTAAGCGTAGACGCTACAAGGCCTGTACACAAGGGAGAATCGCCCGCTCAGCGCTCAACCACCTCGAACGACTCAACTTCTATGAGCGGAAGTAGTGACCCAGTGTCTCCTTCCACACGCACTCCTTCTACGCGAACGGTCTGGTTCTGATAATCGGCGGCCAATACCTCCACCGGGTCACCGGTGAGCTGATATGTCTGATCGGGTGTAGAGAGCGCCACGTAGGTGTGCGGCTCACTACCCTTAATGGAAATGCGTCCCTCCATAGTTTCCCGTTCCGAGCGGCCCCACGCGCTGAGCCCCACCACAACACCTACCACCAGGAGTAAGACCAGGACCAGGACGACTCGCCATCTCATTCTGATAGCCTCTCAACAACCCGCACGGAAACGCTGGCAGGAAGATTGAGCGTATCAGTATACGTCTCGGAAACACCCGTGGCCATGCGCACAAATACGCTGGCCGCCGGCGGTATGGACTCCGAGAACTCGCTGGCATCACTGGGATAGTCCACGATTCGCAGCCCACCGGTGTAGTTGTGGGCATTGATCGACCCCACCCTGTACTGCGTCCCGTTGGTGGAACTGGCGAGCCAGCCACCCGTATTTACGCGCAGTTCATCCGAGACACCTGTATCATTAGATGTATCATTAGAGACGAGCATCGCCAAACCCCAGTCGGAAAGGAGCCGGCCAAAAGAGACCGTATCATCGCGTGTGGCCGCTACCGCCGCTTCCACCGCATCCCTGCTGTCACCGGACACTTGGAGGAGTTGCGTCATAACATCAACCCCAAACCGCCGTACCAGCGCCGCCCCAAACGAGTAGGAGGCGGCATACTGTGGCAGGGGATCAGATTGGCTCCACGTGTCGAGCTGCACGGGACGCTCCGGTGACCAGCCGGGCATCCGACCATACGGATTGCCGCTACCCCCCGCGTTCCCGACGGCGGGATCGACGCCTCGCGGGCCACTGACGCCGACTGCTCGAGAGACGATATCCTCGGCTACCAGTGAGGCCATCTCGTTGAGCCAGGTATCGGACGCCACGTCGTTGATCACCTGACGCTGGTAGAAATGGACCATGTGTTGAAACTCGTGCGCCAGGGTGGACACAACTTCCGCCGGCCAGAAGTCCTCAATATCCCAGGAGGCGCCGTCGCGAATACTCAAGAGCTCGCTATCCATGTAAAACATGAGCTTTCCGTTGCTGGTAACGGTCTCACCAGTGGTTCCATCGCTGATTTGGCTACCTTCCGCGTAATTGTCCTTGGGCCAGAAATAGCCCACCGTACGCGATTGGAATTGGGACGGGGCTCCATCGCCATCGATGTCGTAGAAAAGTATGTGTACGTCCCGCCGATCGGAGGAGATCAGGCGTGAATCCTCACGCTCTCCCCACGGATCACCGTATACCCCAGAGACCCAGTCAAAGATGTCGTTTTCATCGCCTTCGCGCATAAAACGAGTGACAATAGCATCGATCATCGCCTGGGTAACTCCGGCGGTGTCGGCGTTGTCCAACCACACCGTAAGGTTCCAATCACCCGTCGTGGCGTTTGCCACGGCGGTGGCGTTGAGATCACCGGAATGGGTAGAAAAAGACTCCTCCGACCCAATCGCTGCCGATCCCGAAAGCTGTGATCCCACAATACTCCCGTCCGCGCCGGAATCGTCATCGCCGACCTCCGACGGTTCATCCACCATCTGCAGTGGATTATGTTGGCCCGGAAATCCGCGCAGGCCGATTCCCCGCGGTGCGCTGCCACCACTGAACGATGACCCGCTCAGCGTGCCTCGGTACACGTCAGTGGTCACGTCGTGCAGCGGCTCCGACGAAGTCGAACCTTCCGGTGAAAACCAATCGCTGTCAATGGACTCGGTATCGTGTTCAGTCGTGCCTTCGAGCGTATTGGTCACCACGTAAATGATATCCGAGCCGTCGGAAGCATTTATTTCGATGGTGTCATCATTCTCATAGACAGTCGGATCGACGGTATACGACGCCGCACTTGGTTCCGGTGCAACATACACCGCCTGATACGCCGAAATATTCCCATCACTATCGCGCACACCGACGTTGAAGTAGATCGGCCCTCTCAAGCTGCTGATCTGAAATCCACCGTACTCGAACCACTGGGGATCTACCTCCGACGTCGCCACGAGATACTGCAAATCCACGCTTTGGCCGATGATTTCCGAGCTCGAAGTAAATGCGGCGTAGCGCAAGTCTTCGCGGTCGGTCTCAGTATCAGAGGCTTCCGCGAAACGAAACGTATACGTATCGCCACTGCGGCTTACGTCGATCACTCCATTGTCTCCGGGAATGGGAGCGGAGCCAACCACCTCGTACGACCACTCGTCGTCATCGGAAAGGACGGGACTGTCTCCCGAATCCGAAGTAGGATTCGGACAACCGGTGAGAGCAATGCTGAAGATTACGCCGACAATCGTGTACCTGCGCCACATGCGCGTGATAGAGGACTGCATAAGAACAACATACTACAGGACACCGGAATTTGCCGCAAAAACGCCCGGCGCGCCCGGGACCTCATGCGCTCACGGCGCGAAGGCGGCGACGATCCGATTCCGCCCCGAATCCTTTGCCTGGTACAGGCGTCGGTCCGCGCGGTTGATGAGGCGTTCGACGGTGGCGTCTCCGGACGGGGCCTCCTGGGAATCGGCGACTCCGCAACTGAAGGTGAATCGAATCACGGCATCCCCTGCCGGAATCTCCATCTCCCGAACGGCAGCAAGAACTCGCTCCATTTGCTTCGCCCCTTCGGATGCGGTGGTGTCACCAAACACCAGGACAAACTCTTCGCCTCCGTAGCGGGCAACCAGGTCGTATGATCGAACCAGCTTGATCATCAGTGCCGCAAGCTTCTGCAACACCACATCCCCCGCGGAATGCCCATGGGAGTCGTTGATCGCCTTAAAATGGTCGACATCCAGCACCGCCACCGCCAACGGGGATGCCTCACGCTGTGCTTTCTCCCACAGTGGTTCCATGCGTTCCATGAGATGTCTTCGGTTTATGAGACCCGTAAGCGCGTCTCGGGTGGCCGCCAACCGGAGTTGCTCCTCCAGGATCTTGCGGTCCGTAACATCTTGCGCGAGCCCGGCCATGCGACCGCCGTACTCGGAAGACTCGCCCCCGGCCGACTGGACGGGGAAGGTTGTCGCCCAGATCCACCGCACCTCACCATCAGGTCGCACGATACGGTATTCGATGCTGTTATTCATCTCTCCCGTGCGCTGCCAATTCATGAGGGCGTCTCGATCCTCAGGGTGAATCGCCTCAATAAAGGACTCCGGGTGATCATACAGGCTCCGGCACGAGCGACCCCAAATCGTCTCATAGGCGGGGCTGACGTACACAATTTCGGTATTGGTCCGGAGAAAGAATACCAAGGGAATATTCTCCGCCAGTTGACGAAATTTGGTCTCACTCGCCTCCAGGCGTTGCCGCGCCTCCCGCTCAAAGGTGACGTCCCGCTGCACGCCAAAATGTCCGCGAATGCGCCCCATCTGGTCATAGAGGCAGATATAGTCTCCTTCTATCACCATCGATTCCCCATTGAACTTCTGTTCCCGCGTGTCGATGTGCAGGGCACCGTTGTCAAAAAAGTCGCGCCACACCGCTCTGCCGTGATCCATATCATGGGCGAAAAAATCGGCCGGGGTAAGTCCAAGAAAATCGTCTTCCTGAGCACCGTACTGGTCAAGCATCGCCTGGTTAATTCTGGTTATCCGTTGGTGAGCAAAGACGTAATCCAGGACCGCTTCCTTGTCGGTGTCTGCTCCCCACTCCACCGGCTCGTCCAACATCATGAAAAAGAACCCGTCGAGAGATTGCTGAAAGAGGAGATCCATCAGCTCCGCGCTCTCCCGGTGAGCGGTTATATCTTCCGAGAGCGACATGTAGTGTGAAATGGTGCCTTGATCACTCATGACGGGAGCTACCACCGCAGACTCCCATCTGATTTCGCCGGCTTTGGTCCGGTTCTGGAAGATGCCCCGCCACGTCTTGCCGGAGGAGATCGTGTCCCACATCCCTCTAAAACTGGTGCGATCCTGCAGGCCGGCATTGAGTACCCGCACATTCTTTCCGAGCATCTCTTCCGATGAATACCCGCTCATCTCACGAAACGTCTTATTCACATATTCGATCGTCCCGGCGACATCGGTAATAACCACCGTGGCGGGGCTGTATTCTACCGCTTGAGACAGAAGCTGGAGCTGTTGGTTGAGCTCCCGCGTATCGGTGACATCGCGTCCTGAGGCATATATGAGCTCGCCCTGCCGCCGCGCACGCCACTCCACAAACCGATACGCCCCATCCCGCGCCTTGAGTCGGTGGACATCCGTAACTACTCCGTCCTGCCCCCGGAGGCTGGTAATCGCCCCGCGGCTTCCCGGACGGTCCTCGGGATGGATGAGGTCGATGAGAGCGCTGCCCTCAACCTCATCGATCTCGTATCCTAAGATACGTGTCCACGCACTGTTGACGGTGAGCAGGGTGCCACGCGCATCAATTACGCACAGAAGATCCGGCGTGACGGCAAAGAGCGTCTGGAGATCGGCATCAGCCGTGAGGTGAGTGGTCCGGGCCATTGTAACAACATAGCTCTCATACCCGGTTGGGAAAAGGTTTTCCTGCCGGAAGATCGGTCAAAGAACGCAAAAACTGCGTCCTGCGTCGATCTCGCCGCGCGCCGCGGGCGGCGGGTGGATTAGCTTCGGACCGTCCGCAGCGGATACTCCTCGCTGATGTACGCTTCGCCAAAACCGTCGATATCGCGGATCCACTCCAGGAATTTCTCCGCTTCCCCCTGGGAATCATAGGGTCCGACGCGGAGACGGTAGAAGAGTTCCCCTTCGACGTCGCGAGTGGTGACGCGGCCGCCGAGGCTGTAATCGGTGAGAGTAGAGCGGGCCTGGTCAACGCGGTCCCGGTTGGGAGAGGAAATCAGCTGGATCCAATACTCGGTAACCCGGATCTGACGCGGTTCCGGCGCCGATTCATCTTGCTGGGTGCCGTCTGGTTGCTGGGAGTCACGCTCCGATGAGGTCGAGGATTGCTCCTGCTGGGAATCGGCTACCTCCGGGGTATCCTCGGGGGTGGAGCGAGACGGTTCTTCCCCCGAGTCTTCCGTTCTGTCAGAGCTGCGCGCCGGTCGCTCGGTAATCGTTACCTCAGAAGGACCGTCGTCGCCACGCTCCTCCACCACCGTCCGTTCCTCCGAGTCCTCAGCCGCTGCCGTCTGATCTGGAAGATCGCCGTAGACGATTACCACTTCGTCGGAGCTGTCCTCTTCATCAGATTCTTCCATTTCACCGCTGTCGGGGCGTCTCACGTACTCAATCGGGTCAAACTCGCGCACGACACTTCCGGATGACGCCAGGGCGGTCTCGTCTCCGCGGGGATACAGTAGTGCCATGCCGACACCAACAATGGCGGCAAAAAAGATTACCACCGAAACGATCACCATCAGGACTTTGTTCTGCTCCATACTTCCGCCCGTCTCCTGCGCTCTATTACTGTAGTTGTGGCAGCTCGCGTAAGCGCTGGAAAAGCACCTCCGGCGTGCGGCCGTTCTCCACAGTTATAGTTTCGGCAGGTGAGGACAGGGCTTGAGCATCCAGACCCCGTTGGGTCCACAACCGACGCAGGATCTGCGGCAGTGATAAATCGTCCCGGCGGCGCGCTCGCTGGAAGCGCTGCCACAGCGGTGCGCGCACCAGCAACACCGCATCGCACAGCGTGTCCAGCTCCATGGAGAAGAGGAGCGCCGCGTTGATTACGAGCCCCCGCTCGCCGGGGCCATCGCCGCCGGAGCCATCGCTGCTGGAGCTTCCACGCCACTCCTCGATGTCCCGGCGTACCCGCTCGCGCATCCAGGGATGCACAATGCGCTCCAGCCGGTGCAGCTGATCCCGATCGGCAAAGACGATGCGTCCCAGCTTGCGCCGGTCGATCGTGCCGCGATCATCCACGATCTCCCGACCAAAGGTGGCCACGATCCGGGGGTGCTCCGCGGCCAACGCCTCATGGCCGATGCGGTCCACGTTGATCTCCCGCCGGCCGTGCTCCAACAACCATCCGGTAACCATATCTTTGCCGGCACAACACTTTCCGGCAACGCCGATTACCTCGGGCGTGCTCACTGGTGCATATCCCCCCAACGCTCACCGGTTTCTACGCTCACCCGCAGCGGCACGGAGAGCTCCACCGCGGTGGACATCTCCTCCATGACGAGTGATTTCACCCGGTCCACTTCATCCTCGGGGCATTCCAGAATGAGCTCGTCGTGAACCTGCAGAATCAGCCGCGATTCCAACTGTTCGTCAGCCAGCCGCCGATGCACCGCCAGCATCGCCCGCTTCACGATGTCCGCGCCGCTCCCCTGAATGGGGGTATTCACCGCCACGCGCTCTACCCCCGCCTTTACGGTGCGGTTGCGACTGTTGATATCCGGAAGCGGCCGCGGTCGACCCAGCAGGGTTCGAACTTCACCGGCTTCCTCCGCCTGCGCCACCGTCTCATCGATAAAGCGCCGAATGCCGTTGTAGGTGCCGAAGTAGGCGGTGATAAACGCATCCGCATCTTTCCGAGGAATCCCGAGCTCATTGGAGAGCCGGAAGGCGCTCATGCCGTACATCACCCCGAAGTTGATCGTCTTGGCGATACGCCGCTGCTCGCTGGAGACCTCCTCGGCGTCCACCCCGAAGATCAGACTGGCGGTGCGGCGGTGCACATCTTCTCCTTCCCGGAAGGCGGCGCTCAGCGCCTCATCCCCGGAGAGGTGCGCCAGAATCACCAGCTCGATCTGGGAGTAGTCGGCGCTCACAAACCGCTTCCCCGCCGCCGGAATAAAGGAGGAGCGAATCCGCCGCCCTTCCTCATCCCGAATGGGGATGTTCTGCAGGTTGGGATCGGTACTGGAGAGGCGCCCCGTGGCGGTGCCGGTCTGGTTGAGGCTGGTATGAATCCGCCGGGTACGCTCGTTCACCAGCCGGGGCAAGGCATCCACGTAGGTGCTGCGCAGTTTGCTCAGCATGCGATAGCGCAACACCTTTTCCGGCACCGGGTCCTCCCGGGCCAGCTCCTGCATGACGCTGTTGTCGGTACTGTAGCCGGTCTTGGTCTTTTTCACCGGCTGCAGCTTGCGCTCCTCAAAGAGCACCTTCTGCAGCTGTTGGGTGCTTCCGATATTGAACTCGTGTCCCACCAGCTCGTAGATCTCAGCGGTGATCGCCTCGATCTGCTCACCGAGCTCCGTGGAATACGCCGCCAACTCCTCCACATCCAGACCGATCCCCTCCATCTCCATCCGCGCCAGAAGGGGTACCAGGGGCATTTCCAGCTCTGCAAAGATCTTCCGCACGTCCCGCCGGTCCAACAGGGGATCCAGCACGGTGTACAACCGCAGGGTCACATCGGCGTCCTCCGCGGCGTAGTGCGCGGCCTGCTCCAGCGGCACCTCGGCAAAGCTGGCCTCCACCTTCTTGCCGTTCCCCCCACCGGCACCGGTCCGTGTGGGGGCGTCCGGAAAGAGATCGGCAAAGTGGGTGGTCCGGTAGCCGAGATAGTCCTCCGCCAGCTTATCCATGCCGTAGCCGTTGGCGGTGGTATCGATGAGCCAGGCGGCGATCATCGTATCAAAGGCCACGTTGGTAATCTCGATTCCCCATCGGGCGAGCACTTTCCAGTCGTACTTCAGGTTCTGTCCCACCATGAAGAGCGTATCGTCGGTTAAGATCGACCGCAGGCGGTCCCGCGTAGCGTCTTCCGGCAACACCTGCCCCTCCGGCCCGCGGAGGGCGATATAGCAGCCCGTCCCGGTTTGCACGGATAGAGAGAATCCAACCGGCTCCGCGTCCATCGCGTCCAGCCCGGTGGTCTCGCAGTCAAAGGCAAACGTTTTCTCCCGCCGCACCGCGTCAATCCAGCGGTCCAGCTTCTCCAGGGTGTCCACCAGCTCGTACTCCCCGGCGGCGGAGAGGGACTGCCGCTGCTCGGCGGAAAGCACCGCCGCGGCCATATCCTGCGGCGGCGTACCCGGGGCGATCGCGCCGCCGGAGTTGGCGGAGCCCGGTTTCCCTGGGGCATCCCCTGTCGGGCCGCTATCGGCGGCCTCGAATCGGCTCGGGTCCAGCCCCATCTCCTTTACCTGCGCCTTCATCCCCTGCTCCAAGAGCAGCGGCGCGGCGGCGGCGTAGTTCAGCTCCGGCAACATGTAGTCCTCATCGATATCCGGTACCGGGGCATCGTAGGCCAGGGTGATCAGGTCCCGGCTGAGCCAGGCGCTCTCCCGGCCCTCCTCCAACTTGGTGCGTTGACTCTTACTGGAAATCTCATCGAGGTGGTCGTAGATCCCTTGAAGCGTGTGAAACTCCTGCAGCAGCTTCACCGCCGTCTTGGCGCCGATCCCCTTTACACCGGGGACGTTGTCGGAACTGTCTCCGATGAGGGAGAGGTAGTCCAGAATCTGCTCCGGCCACACCCCCCAATCGCGATAGACCGCATCGCGGTCCAACTCCTCGATGCCGTCTTTGCCGGGGCGCAGCACCCGCACGGGTTCCTCAACCAGCTGCAACAGATCCTTGTCACCGGAGATAACGCGGCAGGGACGCCCGGTGTCGCGGCACACCTTGGCCAGGGTAGCCATCACGTCGTCCGCCTCGTAGCCGTCCACCCGGACCATGGGAACGCCCAAGGCCTCCAGAATCTGCTCGATAATGGGAATTTGCGCGTGGAGATCATCGGGGGTGGCATCTCGAGTGGCCTTATACTCCTCGTACTTCTCGTGGCGAAAGGTGGGCGTCTTGGAATCCATAATCACCGCAAAGCGATTGGGATTGTACTCGTTGAAGAGGGAAAGAAGGGTGCGAACAAAGCCAAATACCGCTGATGAGTTCTCGCCCCGGGGGTTTCGCAAGGGGTTACGAATGAAGGCAAAGTACGAGCGGTAGATGACGCTGTACCCATCCAGTACATACAGCGTATCGTCCATGGCGCTGTTATACCATGTGCCTTGGCGCATTGAACAGGAGCGCCCAGGACGTGTTATATTGGCACTATGGGAAAGCGAAGCAGCCGGTCCCGCGGACGGAATCGATCGGGAAGCCGGAATCGCGGACAGAATCAGAGCCAGGGGCAGAACCAGTCCCGCGGTAGTGGGTCAGCCCGGACGCGCAATAAGCGCGGCCCCTTTGATCCGGAGAAGCATTTCATGCCGGCGCCGGTGCCGGAGCGCGAGTACGAGTCATGCCCCCTCTCCGGTGAGGAGATCGACGATATTGTCACCGCTATCGCCGAGCCCTACAGTGGGCGTCCCGCGCGCTTTGATCGGGTCATTGAAAAGATCAGAGCATCAGAAGAGATCGGTGAGGAAGAGCGCCTCGCGTACCTGGGGAAAGGGGCCTTCGGGATCGTGAGCATCCAAAAGGGTGAGAACGGTCGGCCGGAGCTCTTTGTACGCAAGCGGATCCAATATGAAGACAGTCACGAGAAGTACTCCTGGCGCCGCGAATTGGCGCCGGGAATATCGCGGGATTACATTCCCCATCCCGAGCCGTTGTCCGAGCTCTACTCCCGGGAAGAGCTCGAGCAGTTTCCCCGCTTTGATGCCGCCGGGGCGTCCTACGCCCGCAGCTGAACCGGCCCTCAGCTACTCCGGCTAAGTCATCACGTTCAGCATCGATCCGCTCTGATCCGAGCGGTAGATCGAGCGGGGCCGGCGCGGCACATTGGTTTCCTGGATTCGACGGGAGAGTTCATTCACTCGCTGAGATAGCAAGTTTCGGTTATGGGTATGTTGTTCGGTGACGCGCCGATGCAAGTGTGCGAGGTCAGGCGCCGTCACGGAGGGAAATAGCTGCTGCAGCGGCCGAATCACCTTCCCCAACGCTTCCAGATCCTCGATCATCGTTCTCTCAAGTACCATATAGCGCTCAAGTGTCTCGATGTCCCCGTGAAGGCTGATCTCCTCCTGCATCGTCAGCAGGTGGCGGTACTCTCCCATCTGGTTCCGTTGGCGGTCAAGGTACGCCCGCAGGCCGTCCGGCATATCTATCATTCGGCGGTCATACGGCCATCTTTACCCCCACGCTTCCCGGCGCCTGCGCACCGGCGGCGGTATTCTCGATCTCTTTCCACGCATCTCGAAGGTTGCCCATGAGGCCGCGCACCTCCTTTAACGGAGCAACGCTCTTTTGAATGTTGCCTTCCATCAGCCGATCGTTAAAGAACATGTACAGCCGAAACAGATTGTGCGCGATCTCGCCGCCCTGTTCCATATCCAGCGCGACCATGAGCTCGGTCACGATATCCTGCGCTTTCACCACCGCGTTGTTCACCAGATCGAGCTGTTTCGTTCCGGCATCCAGCAGTTTTGTCGCTTCATCTATCTGCCGCAGCGCCTCGTCGTAGAGCATCACGATGAGCCGCCCCTGGGATGCCGTTTTGATCCGGGTCTGTCGGTATGCGTGTACGGAGTTTTGTTGATACGCCATCTTTCCCTCCCTTAGCGTGCGTTTTCCATGAGCGTTGAAACGGGAACCATCTCGTATCCTCGCTCGATCAGTGCGTTCATCAGCACATCCAGCCGATGGAACAGGTAATCATCCCGGCCTCCATCAGGGCGATCATCCCCCGGTTTTCCCACCGTCATTGCGATAATCGATCCCGGCTGTTTATCTGCGACCACCTCTTCTATGATCTCGGCCGTGGGTCGATACAAGCGGGACAGCCCGGAGGCATCCCGCAACGGCACCCAGTCTAAGCTGTCCACATCACGCCCGATATAGGTGTAGTTGAGCTCCTGCGCCGCAGAAACGATCGCGGGTGCGGCAAAGTAGTACGGCGCGTGCCACAGGAGAGACAGTTCTTGTCCGGTAACATCGAAATACTCATCCTCGTTGCGTGCCAACCCCTGTTTGATGAATTCTTCGTCAAGATCAAACCGGTCGTCGGACATATCAAAGTAGGTATAGAACAGATTACCCACTTCGTGACCACTCTCAGCGATTTCCCGGACTGCTCCGGGATGGCGCTGAATGAAGTCTCCATTCAAGAAAAAGGTAGCGCGCACATTGTATTCCGCCAAGGAGTTCAGGATTTCGGTAATGCCCGCCACTGAATCGATCGCATTGAAGGTGAGCGCAATCTCCCGCCGCCGAATACGAGACCCGTGGGTAAAATGCGTAAAGTCTACCGGCTCCTCATCTTCGGGAAACGGCTCGTACCGCATCCGCACCGGCGACAACAGCGGAACGGTGCCGTAGGACTCCAAATTGCGAATCATCACCATGTTGCGGTAGCTCCCGCGGGAGCGGTCTTCCAGGTATACCCGGTAATCGCCACCGGCCACCTGGGCTTCCGCCACATCAAGTTCCTCTCCTGGTCTGCGCTGCCAACCCGCGGCGGTGAGCTCGAACACCGCATCGCCACTTCGTGCACGGATCACGCCACTCTCCGGGGCAAAGCCATACTCATCGGCGCTGCTGAGCATAAGTAGCTCTCGAGCGTCCTCGCGATCGGAGTCGGCGCTCGTGTCTACCCGTTCGATGGTGTGGCGCCCGGCGAGAATCAGATTGGCGGCATCCTGCCACACTGCGTGAATCAGGCCGGGGTGATCCCGTGTGTCTACCTCAGACCAATCGGCGTACCGCCGGATCGAGACGGCTGCGTCCGTCCAGACCGCGACATGTGCGCCGTCCGGAGACAGCGCCATGCCGCGAACCCCGTCGTCATCGGTGGGGGAAAATCGGCTGCGCGACTCTTCGTCGGCGAGATCGACCCGATACACCTGGCTGGTCTGCTCGCCGTGGAGGATACTGGCCGTGAGGAGGGTCACTACATCGTCCGCCGACCATAACACGGTCCTGACGCGGGTGTTCCGGGGGAGATACATATACGGGAGCGAGAGCGAATCGCCGGTACTGGTGTAATCGTCGGTCTCGAGAAACAGCACGTTGACACTTCGCCCGTCCTTACTCACCAGAATCTTATCCCCCTCAGGGGAGATCCAGAATCGATCAAAATTGGAATCGAACGCATACGGGATCTTCCCGATAACGGTGCCCACCTTGAGCACGTCCTGGTAGAGAGATCGGGTGAAGAGCTCCAGTCCCTGCACGCGGTACACCAACGAACCGCGCACATAGTAGAGGGTGTTTCCGTTGCCCCAGTGGGCCGCGGCGATACCTCCCGGACCAAGCCGGCGCCGCTCCTCGCTTAGGGTGCGGCCGTTGCGATGCTGAATCACCGAGAAGTAGTAG
>CAZNRF010000066.1:0-12676 GCA_964575075.1 uncultured Spirochaeta sp.
ACATACTATGGTTTCACTGAAGCGAACACCCTCAGTAACGAGGTCAAAGCTATCGTCACTGATCGCCCAATCGAGAAACACAGACCGCATGCTGCGATTGACATACATGGCCAAATCATCTGCCGAGAGATCGGTGCGGAATTCACCCGTTTTTTGTCCATGCGTAATGATTCTCGCCATCAGTCCGTGAAGATATCGGCTGGTATCTATAAGAATGTTCTCCGAGTCGGTGAACTTGATGTTGTTGACGTACAGCAGCTTCAACAATCGGATACCGACTTCATCGCGCACATACCGCATTTGCGCACGTGTAAAGGTCAGAAGGCGTTTCGTCGCGGAGGTATACCGATTGAGATTACGCTCATAGCGTTCGTAGTAATAGTCTATATTTCGAAACTCTTCGATAACGATGTCACTTTTTGATTGGAAGTACGTATAGAAGCTTCCCTTGGCGACTCCTGCTCGTTTAGTAATCTCTTCCACGGTGACATTGTCGTAGCCCTGCTCGTTGAACAGAGCCACGGCGGTGTCAAAGATGAATCTCTTGGTTTCCATCGCTTGTTGCTGGCGTTTAGTTAGTCGTAGCTTCATAGGATATTCCTAAAGTATACCACTCCCGGCGCAGCTTCGCGACCCCGCCAAAAAAACGCGGATACCGGAAAAAATTAGTTTGACGTATCACAAAAACCCTCATAGACTGACCAAGTCAGTTACCAAGTCAGTGACTGGGTCATCTAAGGAGAACACTATGAATATACAGAATCAGGTTGTGGTCGTGACCGGTGGTGCGAGTGGCATCGGTGAAGCGGTCGCGCGCTATATGGCCGCTCGCGGAGCAAAAATCGTCATTGGCGATATGAACCAGGAGGGGATCGATCGAGTGGTTGCCGATATTGCTGCCGCAGGAGGAGAGGCTGCGGGGACGCTCGTGAACGTAACCAGTGACGATGAGGTTTCCGCCCTGATGGACTTCGCGGTGGATCGTTTTCAGGCAATTAACATTGTCGTGCCATGCGCCGGCATCATTCGCGACGGTCTGTTTATTTCGCCTGACAAAGAGACCGGCAAGGTAAAGAAGTTCATGTCTACCGAGGATTTTCGACTCGTCGTGGACGTGAACCTTACCGGCACGTTTATCACGCTTCGAGAAGCCGCCACTCGCATGATTGATGCCGGATGGGGCGGAGTTCTATTCACGATCTCGTCGGTTCAGAAGGCCGGGGCGGTCGGTCAGTTGAATTACTCTTCCACCAAGGCGGCTGTGGCACTGTGGCCGAAAATCCTGGTCGGTGAGTTTGCGATGCGCAATATCACTAATATTCGGGTCAACTCGATCGCCCCCGGATTCGTGGGTACCCCGATGGTGCGCGGCATGAACCAAAACGCGCTGGACAAGATTCTCGCTGCCGTCCACGTGAACCGGTTGATTGAGCCGGAGGAGATCGCCCAGGCGATCGGCATGGTGGTGGAGAATGACGCCATCGATGCAACAACGATCGAGGTAACCGGGGGCGTGATTAGCGGTCTCGTCGCAAAATAGCAGGGTGCGGACCGGCCGGAGGGACGAGTAAAACGAGTCCTATCACTACCGGTCGCTACAGTTCATTTGACGGATTTGTGCACATCGATGCACTGAAACATGTCTTGAGGAGGACAACGTGATCGGTATTATTGTTGGATTGGGACTGTTGATGTTCTTGGCATACAAAGGTATGTCAATCATCTGGATCGCACCGCTGACCGCCGGAATTGTGGCACTGACCGGTGGACTGGACCTGCTTGACGCATACACCGTGGACTACATGGGCGGTTTCGTCGGTTTTGCCAGGGCATGGTTTCCCGTGTTCATGTTGGGTGCGATCTTCGGGAAGGTAATGGATGATTCCGGTGCTGCCCGGTCGGTTGCACACTGGATTATCAAACGGATCGGAAGCAAACAATCGATTCTTGCGGTTGTCCTGGGATGCGCCGTGCTCACGTTCGGGGGCGTCTCGCTCTTTGTTGTTGTGTTCGCGATGTACCCATTGGCGGTAGCCCTGTTTCGTGAAGCGAATCTCTCACGAAAGCTCATTCCCGGAGCGATAGCTCTTGGCTCATTTACCTTCACGATGACCGCGATACCGGGAACGCCTCAGATTCAGAACCTGATTCCGATGAATTACTACAACACAACGCCGACGGCGGCCCCGATCATGGGTATTGCCGGTGCCATTATCATGCTCGTGGTAGGCATGCTGTGGATGAAGCGGAGTGAGAAGAAACGGACCGAGGCGGGGGACGTCTATGTAGAGTTACCCGGCAAAATCGCAGAGGTGGATGTGGACCAACTGCCGAATCCGCTGGTTTCCTTTCTGCCGCTTCTTGTTGTTGTTCTCCTATTGAACGTCTTCAACCAGGACATCATTATCTCACTGGGTGCGGGCATCCTCTTCGCGTTGGCCGTCAACTGGACGCGGCTTGATAACAAGGTCAAGACCGTGAATGACGGCGCTGCCGGTTCCGTGCTTGCGATCATCAACACCAGTGCAGCGGTTGGATTCGGAGCGGTTGTCCGAGCGGTTCCCGGTTTCACAACCCTCTCGGACCTGGTTATGGGAATCGAGGGTAATCCGCTCATCTCTCAGGCAGTTTCAGTGAACATCCTCGCCGGCGCGACCGGATCGGCCTCGGGTGGTATGGGCATCGCCCTCGAAGCGCTCGGTGAGCAGTACATGGCACTGGCTATGTCCACCGGTATCTCACCGGAGGCGTTTCACCGCGTTGCGTCACTCTCGAGTGGTGGTCTGGATACGCTTCCCCACAACGGCGCGGTACTCACCCTGCTTGCGGTGACGGCGATGACTCATAAAGACTCATACAAAGACATCTTCATGGTGGGAAGTGTCATCCCGATCCTGGCAGTGATCGTTGCGATCCTACTCGCCAGCGTTGGCCTGGTGTAGTACGAGCGTCATATGACGATCGAAGAGGTTGGTATTGTCGGTGCCGGTGCCATGGGGGCCGGCATCGCCGAGACGGTCGCGCGGGCGGGTTGTTCAGTCATCATGATCGACAGTCTTCCTGGTGCGGTCGCCGGGGCCGTGGAACGCATTGAACGGAGCTTGGGTCGCGCGGTGGAGCGGGGCAAGCTTACCTCCGGTGAGAGCGCCGCAACGCTCGAGCGCATATCCGGCGGTGAACAGGCGAGCCTCGGGACATGTCAACTCATCATTGAGTGCACGGCGGAGAACATTGCTACCAAAAGGACCGTCTTCACCATGCTGGACGACACAGCGCGGGTGGATGCGATTCTGGTGAGCAACACCTCATCGCTATCGATTACTGAAATAGCATCATCCACTCGACACCCGGAACGGGTGTTGGGAATGCATTTCTTCAACCCTGCTCCGGTGATGAAACTGGTGGAGATCGTTCCCGGATTGCGTACGAATGAGCACGCTATCTCTACCGTTCGCGACTTCGCGCAGCAGATCGGAAAGACGCCGGTGGTGGCGGATGAGGGCCCGGGGTTTCTGGTGAACCGCATGCTCGTTCCCATGATCAACGAGGCGGTGGGTATCGTATCCGACGGTGCCGCCACGAAAGAAGACATCGACGCCGCGATGAAACTCGGTGCCAATCATCCTATCGGCCCGTTGGCGTTGGCTGATCTCATTGGAACGGACGTGTGCCTCGCGATCATGGATGTACTGTACGCAGAGTTTGGAGACTCCAAATATCGGGCGCATCCGTTGCTCAGGAAAATGGTACGAGGCGGATTACTCGGCCGCAAAAGCGGCCACGGGTTCTACAACTACAATAAAGAAGGAAATACACCGTGACTAAAACGAATATCGTGACCGCCGCGGAAGCGGTCGCGCACATTCCGGATGGGGCGACCCTTGGATCTGAAGGGTTTGTGGGGATTGGATTTGCGGAAGAGCTTGCTATCGCGCTGGAGAAGCGATTTCTCGAGACGGGCTCGCCCCGGGATCTTACGCTGGTATACGCGGCAGGTCAGGGCGATGGAAAAGAGCGAGGCCTCAATCACCTCGCTCACCCGGGGCTCGTGAAGCGGGTGATCGGGGGCCATTGGGGTCTCGCTCCGAAGCTTGGCAAAATGGCGATGGAAAATGAAATCGAGGCGTACAATCTCCCTCAGGGATGCGTCTCGCACCTCTTTCGCGCGATCGCCGGTGGACGACCGGGCCACATCACCCACGTTGGATT
Source organism: uncultured Spirochaeta sp. (assembly GCA_964575075.1). Lineage (GTDB taxonomy): Bacteria > Spirochaetota > Spirochaetia > DSM-27196 > Alkalispirochaetaceae > Alkalispirochaeta. The sequence goes on from CAZNRF010000066.1 coordinate 4,210, forward strand.
GCAGACCTTTGTTGATCCGCGCAATGGGGGTGGTAAAATAAATGAGAAGACAACCGAAGATATCGTTGAACTGATAGAGCTCGGGGGCACCGAATACCTGTGGTACAAATCGATGCCGGTGACGGTAGCGTTCATCCGAGCCACCACGGCCGACGAGAAAGGTAATCTCACCTACGAGAAAGAAGCGTTGATCCTCGAGAATCTTGCGATCGCGCAAGCGGTGCGTAATTCCGGTGGGATCGTGATCGCTCAGGTTGAGCGGGTCGCGGAGGATAGCACGCTGCCGCAACGCAGCGTGGTGGTACCGGGAAACCTTGTTGACTACGTCGTTGTTTCAGATCCGGCCAACCACTGGCAGACGTTTGCTGAAGAGTTCAAACCCGAGTATGCGGGTCAGATTCGAGTGCCCATTTCGAGTCTTAAACCGATGGAGTTGAGCGAACGGAAGATCATCAGCAGGCGCGCCGCAATGGAGCTCGAGAACAACGCCATGGTAAATCTCGGCATCGGCATGCCCGAAGGTGTGGCAAACGTCGCCGCCGAAGAAGGGGTCTTAGATTTCTTGACCCTCACGGTAGAACCGGGGCCGGTAGGAGGAATTCCTGCCGGGGGCTTGAGTTTCGGTGCCGCCACCAACATGGATGCGTTAGTCGACCAGCCGGCACAGTTTGATTTCTATGATGGGGGAGGGCTCGACCTGGCGTTCCTCGGGCTGGCCCAGGTGGACCAGGAGGGAAATCTCAATGTGAGTAAGTTCGGGCCGAAGTTTGCCGGCGCCGGTGGGTTCATTAACATCACCCAGAATGCAAAGCGCGTCTTTTATACCGGCACATTCACCGCCGGAGGGCTCAAGGTGGCCGTGAAGGACGGAGCGCTCGAGATCGTTCAGGAAGGCTCGATCAAGAAGTTTGTGCAGGCGGTGGAGCACAAAACCTTTAGCGGTGCATACGCCTTGAAGGTAGGCCAACCGGTGATGTACATCACCGAGCGTGCCGTCTTTGAGCTGAGCACAGATGGCCTTATGCTTACCGAAATTGCTCCCGGTGTGGATCTGGATCGAGATGTGCTGGGGCAGATGGATTTTACGCCCGCAATCAGTCCTGACCTAAAGACGATGGACGCGCGTATCTTTGGTGACGCGCTTATGGGACTTACGCTCGCCCGGTAGCACCGGCTCCCACCGTACACGTACACCCGTGGCATACCTGCCACGGGTATTTTTTTGCAAAAGTTGACTCAGTCACTGACTTGGTCGGAAATACTTGACGCGGTCGTAAAACGCGCATAAAATATCGATAAATAAACCCCTATAGGAGGCATCATGGCACGGGGACGCACCATTGAAGAGATTCAAATCGGAGACTCCGCATCATTTGCGAAGACTATGACGGAGACCGACACATACCTATTCGCCGGCATCACCGGCGATTTGAATCCGGCTCACATCAACCAGGCCGACAGCGAAAACTCGATGTTCGGCGGACGCATTGTGCACGGCATGCTTTGTGCAGGATTAATCTCCGCGGTGCTTGGCATGCAGCTCCCGGGACCCGGTACGATCTACGTGGGACAGGAACTCGCATTCAAAGCAGCGGTCAAATTTGGAGATACGATCACGGCAACCGTGACTGCTACGGAAAAGGTAAAGGGCCGGTTCGTGAAATTTCAGACCGTCTGTACCAATCAAGACGGCACCGTCGTCATTGACGGAATCGCCACCGTAATGCCTCCAAAGGCCACGGAATAGAGGAGACGAGTATGGTATTTGAACTGAGTGGAGAGCACAACGTTCTCCGGCATATGTATCGTGAGTTCGCCGAAGCGGAAGTCGCTCCGATTGCGAACGAGATAGATGAACAGGATCGGTTCCCGGTGGAAACCGTAGAGAAGATGCGTCCGATCGGGTTCTTTGGGATTCCCTTCCCGAAGGAACTGGGAGGTTCCGGCGGAGACAACCTGGGCTACGCGCTGGCGGTGGAAGAGCTTTCACGGGCATGCGCCACCACCGGTGTGATTCTCTCCGCGCACGTCTCTTTGGGGGCCACACCGATCTATGAGTTTGGTACCCCGGAACAAAAAGAGAAGTATCTCATCCCCCTTGCATCCGGAGAGACGCTGGGGGCGTTTGGATTGACCGAGCCCAACGCCGGTACGGACGCTGCGGCACAGCAGACCACCGCCGTGCTCGACGGTGATGAGTACGTACTGAACGGTACAAAGATGTTCATTACGAACGCCGGCTACGCCGGAAGCTACATCATCATGGCCATGACCGACAAAAGCGTCGGTACCCGCGGTGTCTCGGCGTTCATCGTTCCCGGCGACGCGCCCGGGTTCTCTCAGGGTCCAAAGGAACACAAACTCGGCATCCGCGGTTCGGCGACGTCCGAGCTCATCCTGGAAAACGTGCGTATCCCCAAAGAAAATCTCATCGGCAAAGAGGGTGAGGGCTTCAAAATCGCCATGAAGACGCTCGATGGCGGCCGGATCGGCATCGCGTCTCAGGCGTTGGGAATCGCTCAAGGGGCGCTGGACAAGACGATCGAGTATGTAAATGAGCGGCGGCAGTTTAAGCGCAGCATCGCCAAGTTTCAGAATACGCAGTTCGAACTTGCCGACATGTGGTCCCGCATCGAGGCGGCCCGGTTGCTCGTCTACCGAGCGGCGTGGTTCAAGGACAATGGTCGCCGCTACAGCGAGCAAGCGGCCATGGCCAAGCTGGTCGCGTCGGAGACCGCCATGAACGTGACGACGCGGGCGATTCAGCTTCACGGCGGGTACGGTTTTATTCGGGAGTACGAGGTAGAGCGAATGTTTCGCGATGCCAAGATCACCGAGATCTACGAAGGAACGTCGGAGGTCATGAAAATGGTGATCTCCGCTTCACTGTTGAATTAGGAGCAAAGCATGAAGATCGTTGTATGTATCAAGCAGGTTCCGGACACCACGGAAGTGCGACTCGACCCCGAGACGGGGACCCTCATTCGCAAAGGCGTTCCCTCAATTATAAATCCCGACGACAAGGCCGGACTCGAGGCGGGCCTTCGTCTCAAAGACCTCTACGATGCGGAGGTAACGGTCATATCGATGGGGCCGCCGCAGGCGAAAGACGCGCTGAGGGAAGCATTAGCCATGGGCGCTGATCGCGGTATTCTCCTCAGCGACGCGGCGTTTGCCGGGTCGGACACGTGGGCCACCAGTAGCTCGTTGGCGGGAGCCCTAAGAAACCTCGAGTACGATCTCATTATCACCGGCCGTCAGGCGATTGACGGTGATACTGCCCAGGTAGGGCCGCAGATCGCCGAGCACCTCGGAATCCCCTCTGTGGCCTATGTGGCGGACATAGTGAAAGAGAACACCAGTTTAGTCGTCAAACGTGCCTTCGAGGAAGGATATCAGCGTCTGAGAGTACAGATGCCATGTCTTATCACCGTCTTGAAGGAGCTTGCGGATCCCCGCTATATGCGTATCGGCGCCATCTACAACTCCTGGCGCGACGACACCGTGGAAGTCTGGAAGCTCGCCGATATCACGGTGGATCCAACACATCTGGGCCTCAAGGGATCACCAACCAAAGTGAAGTCATCAAAGAACAAAGAGCTCAAAGGCGAGGGTGAGAAGTTTGAACTGGAACCGCGCGAGGCGGCTCGGCTCATCGTAGATCGCTTAAAAGAGCGTTATGTCATTTGACGGGAATAAGGAACATACCATGAATACTGATGAATATAGGAACGTACTGGTCGTGATTGAGCAACGCCATGGGAAGATTCAGAACGTTGCTTTAGAGCTTCTGGGTAAGGCCCGGGAGCTCGCGGATATCCGGGAACAAAACGTGGTTGCGGTACTCGCCGGACACCAGATACGACACCTGTCGCAGGAACTCATTAGCCACGGGGCGGACCGGGTTGTGGTGATCGACCATCCGGTCTTGGAGCACTTCATCACTGAGCCGTACACCAAAGCGGTGGTGGCGGCCCTGCGGGCGGAAAACCCTGAGATCGTACTCTTTGGAGCCACCGCGATCGGCCGCGATTTGGCGCCTCGAATCGGTGCACGAATATACACGGGCCTGACCGCGGACTGTACCTCGTTGGCTATTGACGAAGAAACGCAAAACATCTTGATGACTCGTCCGGCCTTCGGTGGAAATATCATGGCCACTATCGTGTGCCCGAATCACCGCCCGCAAATGGCGACCGTCCGCCCGGGGGTCATGATTCGACCGGAAGCGAACCCTTCCCGCACCGGTGAGATAATCGACCTGGATGCGGAGCTCTCGGAATCCGATGTGAACGTGGAGTTGATCGAGTTTGTTACCGAGGAAGGAAAACGCGTAAAAATCGAGGATGCCGGGGTGCTTGTGTCGGTTGGCCGTGGCATTGGGTCGCCGGATAAGATTACAACCCTGGAAGGACTCGCCGCGCGCCTCTCCGGCGAGGTGTCGGGATCACGCGCCGTGATCGACGCCGGCTGGTTGGACAAGGACCGGCAAGTGGGGCAAACCGGCAAGACGGTTCGTCCCGGACTCTATCTCGCGCTGGGCATCAGCGGGCAAATTCAGCACCTGGCGGGTATGGAAGAGTCGGAGTTCATCATTGCGGTTAATAAGAACCCCGATGCGCCTATCTTCGACGTGGCAGATATCGGGATTGTGGCCGACCTCCACCAGGTGATTCCCGCCGTCATTGAAGAACTGGACGCTTTGAGCGCAGCCAACTAAGGCCGCCGGTGACGATACCGCCGGGGCGATACCGCCCTGGCGATACCGCCGGGGCGATACCACACACGATAAGGAGAGAATCCATGGCACGAAACAAAACCGTGACGGCGGAGCGTGCGGTGTCCCTCATACCCGATGGGGCGACGATCGCGATAGAAGGATTTGTAGGCAGCGGCTTCTGTGAAGAACTGGCGATCGCCTTGGAGCAGCGCTTTCTCGAGACGGGAACTCCCACCAACATCACATTGATCTACGCTGCCGGAATCGGTGATGGGCAAGAGCGCGGTCTGAACCGGCTCGCCCACGCCGGACTCCTCAAGCGCGTAATCGGCGGCCATTGGGGCCTGTCTCCCAAACTCGGCGCGCTTGCGATCCAAGGGGAGATCGAAGCGTACAATCTTCCGCAGGGAACGCTGGCGCAGTTGTTTCGTGCGTCCGCCGGGGGCCGGCCCGGGGTGATCACTCACGTCGGCCTCAAAACCTACGTGGACCCTCGCAACGGCGGTGGTAAAATGAATGCGCGCACCACCGAAGACCTGGTCTCACTGACGGAAATCGACGGCACGGAGTATCTGTTTTACACGGCACCCAAAATTGATGTGGCGTTCGTGCGGGGCACCGTTGCCGATACGCGAGGAAACCTGGTGCTTTCCAAGGAAGCGTTAAAGCTGGAAAACCTTGCGATCGCGCAGGCTGCGCACAACAACGGGGGTATCGTCATCGCCCAAGTGGAGAAGTCCGCCGAGTTCGGATCGCTCCGCGCCCGTGACGTGGTAGTACCGGGCATTCTGGTAGACTATGTGGTGCAGTCACGCCCGGAGCATCACTGGCAGACCTACAGCGAGCCGTTTAACCCGGCCTATTCCGGCTCGCTCCGCATCCCCAGCGACAGCATCGAAGCGATGCCGCTGAACGCGCGTAAGGTCGTGTCGCGGCGCGCGGCGATGGAGCTGCAGGACGCGGCGGTGGTCAATCTAGGTATTGGAATGCCCGAGGGAATTGCCAGCGTCGCTGCGGAAGAGGGCGTGCTGGATCAGTTGACGCTTACGGTGGAGCCGGGGCCTGTCGGCGGGATACCGGCCGGAGGGCTCGCCTTTGGTGCGGCAAGCAACGTGGAAGCGCTCATGGATCAGCCGGCGCAGTTCGACTTCTACGACGGCGGTGGACTCGATCTGGCGTTCCTGGGACTCGCCCAAGTAGATGCGGAAGGAAACCTCAACGTGAGCAAATTCGGTCCCAAGTTTGCCGGATGCGGCGGCTTTATTAACATCACGCAGAACGCGAAGCGGGTGTTCTATACGGGAACCTTCACCGCCGGGGGACTCAACGTTGCCCTGGAAGAGGGGAAGCTGAGAATCATAGAAGAGGGCCGTATCCATAAGTTTGTGAAGGAGGTGGAGCATCGCACCTTCAGCGGTGAACGGGCGCTGGAAACGGGGCAGCCGGTGATGTACATCACCGAGCGGGCGGTCTTTGAGTTAACCGAACGCGGTCTTACTCTTACCGAAATCGCCCCAGGGATCGATCTTGATCGTGATATCATCGCCCACATGGATTTTGAGCCGACGATCAGCCCGACACTGAAAACAATGGATGCGCGCATCTTTTTGCCCGCATTGATGGGGTTGACGCTCAGTTGAGCTCCTGGTGGCCGGAACAGTCCGTGCGGGCCAGAGCAGGCGGTTCCGGTGCCTGACCCGCAACCGTCTGCGAACGCGATTGTCCGGGGTTGACCGGGAACACCGGCGGCGGATCAGCGACGCTTGACGCACGCCCCCGGTCATTGATAGCATCCGTTCAATTTATGCGATATCGAGTATCCTACCAGTATCGATGGGACGCACATCCGGGAATGCCCGGTACCAAATTTCTTTTGAATCGTGTTCGGCGTCGGATTATCCGGCGCCTTTTTTTTGTCCGCACACAGGGTCCGACACATGGAGCAGCGCATGGATAGGTGTCCGTTTATGGGGCGGTCTCTTACCGCGATTCGTGACTTTAACCGACAGGAGCGGCTCTACCTCTATCGCCGAACGCGGGAATTAAAAGAGGCGATCGCCTCCGGGAACCACTCGGTGGTCGACTCATTTCGCATCGCTGATCCAAACTTCGGGATGTACGAGATCTTCCTCGAAGACAGCACCCGCACGCGGGAATCGTTCAAGAACGCCGGACTGTTTCACCACATTAAGCTCTCGGAGCTCAACGCCGCCAGCTCGTCGTTCAATAAGAAAGAGAGCTATGCCGACACGATTGCGAACCTGGTGGGATACGGTAATCAGGTGTTTGTGCTGCGCACCTCGTTAGAAGGTGTGTGCCGGCACCTGGATGAGCACACGGAACGCTACCGACGGCGCCACGGAATGGAGCATCGCGTTTCATTTATAAACGCCGGGGATGGTCGGCATGAACACCCCACGCAGGAACTGCTCGATGAGTTTACTTTTCTCGAGGATCTGGACTGGTCCGCCGATCGGATTCACCTGGCGTTGGTGGGCGATCTCTACCATGGGCGAACGGTGCATTCAAAGGTCTATGGATTGGATCTGTTTGAGTCCGTGACGGTTGATCTCATCGCGCCGCCGGAACTGGTGATGCCGCGACCCTACGTCCACGCGATGCACGAACAAGGGTTTACGGTGCGAGAGTTTCCATCGATACGCGACTACCTCGACACTGCGGGACACAACGGCGCGGAAGGGCCCGGCGTTGCCCGGCAATGGTACTTCACGAGACCACAGTTGGAGCGCATGGGTGATCGCGTACTCCGGCGCGCCGATGAGCTTCGCGCATGCATAACCTTTACCCCGGACCTGCTCAATCGAGTCTCCCGGGACACTCGGTTCTACCATCCCCGCCGGCGGCATCGGGAGCTTCCGACGATTCCGGTGGCCCTGGATGACACTCATGTGAACGCCTGGGAGCGGCAATCGGCCAACGGATACCTCGTGCGCGTTGTCCTCTTGGCACTCCTCTCGGGGCGGGTGGGCCACGACTACGATGGGCCGGTGGGGCGGACGGAGCCGGCGGATACCCCCTTTGCCGAGGAGGTGCCCCCCCACGATGGGCACCCCAAGCATTATTCGGAAGGCGTCCGTCCCATTACCGACGGTCTGGTGATCGATCATATCTGCCGCGGGGATCCGCCGGAGGAGATACGACGACACATCACCACGGTGGTGTCGGTGGTCGGGCTGAACGGGCGTGGGGGTGAATGGGTTTCCCTGGGGAGCGATGGGCTACACAAGGGAATTCTCTTCCGCCCCGGGTTTGGAACGCTGACCGACCGCCACATCGGGATGCTTGCGGCAGCGGTCCCCGGCGCCACGATCAACATCATCGCCCACGGCGCGGTACAACGCAAAATTCGACTGACCTCACCACGACGGATCTACAACATCCCCGCGCTGCGGTGCCGAAATCCAGCTTGCATTACCCATCCCAACCACGGGGAGCACATTCTGCCAAGCTTTGTGCGGACCACCGGTGGCCGGTACCAGTGCGAATACTGCAGTCACGATCATGGGTTCAAGGAGCTGTGGAGATGAATGAGGTAGTGTCCGCGATCATCGAGGTGGGACGGGAGTTGTCAGCCCCCACGGTACGAACCGTTCCGCCGTTTACCAGGGCATCTGTTGCTCGAATACCGGTGTATAACGACAATCGACGGCCCCTGTCCGACCATCGGGCACGGACATCGGCTACGGCCGCATTTTCCTGCCTCGCACTGGGTCCAGACCTCGCCGT
>CAZNRF010000067.1:0-12471 GCA_964575075.1 uncultured Spirochaeta sp.
TGGCGGTAATGGTGCTGGCGGCGATCTTTCTCGGAGAGCCGATCCGGCCCCGGGGAGTCGTGGCGGTAACCGTATCCATCACGGGAATCGTGCTGCTGGTCGTGGGAGATCCCGCCGCCGCCGGCGCCGGGTCAAATCACACCCTGGGAATTCTCCTGGTGGTAGGGGCGGTTTTTGCCGCCGCCTTCTACATCACCCTGGCGCGAAATCTGACACAGCGTCACGACCCGGTGAATCTTACGGTGGTCCAGACGTGGTGGGGGGCCGGCGTATTTATCATTCTGTGGAGCGCCCAGCGGCCGGCGGCGCGGTCGGTAGCGGCTCTTACCCCGGCGGGATGGGGAGCCCTGGCGTTCCTCGTTGTTGGGGCCACGGTTGGGGCGTTCCTGCTCTACAACTGGGCACTGCGCCATGAGGAGGCGGGGCGCGCATCGCTGTATATCAACGCCATTCCGGTGATTACGGCGTTCACCGGCTGGATCGTACTGGACGAGCGCCTGGCGCTGCTCCAGTGGATCGGTGGCGTTCTGGTCCTTCTTTCGGTGCGGGTCTCCCGAGGCGGCGCCGCCTCGCCGGATGTGCCGGAAATTGCTGAAGTGGCGGAAACGGTTCCGCCGGAGGCGTAACGATGAGAACCCATTCCCGGGAGGAGCACCCCTTTCAGCACTGCCCCGCCTGTGGTGCCGACAAGCTCACCTTTAACGGCGTGCACCGGTTCTTCTGCGATCAGTGCGGCTTCGTGTTTTTTCACAATACCGCTGCCGCCTGCGGCGCCATTCTCCTCCATCGCGACGAGCGTGACGATCAGGATCGCGTGTTACTCCTCGTCCGCGGCAAAGACCCTGCCCGGGGCATGCTGGACTTCCCCGGTGGATTTATCGATCCGGGAGAGTCTGCCGAGGACGCCCTGCAGCGTGAAATACGCGAGGAGATCGGCGTTACGGTGAGTTCCTTGACCTACTTCTGGTCCGCTCCCAACCGATACGAGTACCGAGGGGTAACCTACCATACCTGCGATCTCATCTTTCTCGGCCGCACTGCGGAGCCGCCACGGCACCTGCAGGAAAGCGAGATTTCCGGGTACCGCTTGCTGAAACCGGAAGATATTGATCTTGAGACGATTGCGTTTCCCTCGTTGCGACAGGCGCTTCAGCGCTACATCGAAGGAAGGGGTCTGTAAATCCCCGACGTCCTGCGATACACTACCGGCATACGGGAATGCGTGCACTAATCGTTGAAGATGAACCGATTTTCAGAATGGACCTCTCCATACGCCTCAAACGCCTCGGCTTTGATACGGTCGAAGAAACGGCGTTCGCCACCGAATCAATAGCGATCGCCGGAGGCAGCCATTTCGATATGATCCTGATGGATATCCGACTCAAAGATTCGATGAGCGGCATCGAGGCGGCGACCAGGATCGCCGAGGACCAATCCACGCCGATCATCATTATGAGTGCCTACCGCGTGGACGAAGAAGAGATCCGACGAGCGGTACCGAGCTTCGTGCGATTCGTATCCAAGCCGGTCTCCGATGATGATCTCAGCAGTGCAGTGGGGCACATCACCGCATGAGCTCCTCCGATGGGGTAACCGTAACCTACCCGGTAACCCGAATCTACAGTGACGCCGCGGGGATCACCCACTTCCAGGACGGCGTCATTGATCTCGCCGCCGCCGGTGATATTGGCGCACTTTCAGATCCGATCAGCACCAACCAGACGATATTTCGCAGCACCGGAGCCGACTACGATTACGACTGGCACCCCACCCCGGCTCGTCAGTTTGTTCTCATGATGAGCGGGGAGATCGAGGTGGAAGTAGGCGACGGATCGATCCGGCGATTTGGTGCCGGAGATACCCTCTTCCTTGAAGACACATCACCACCGGGGCATCGTACGCGCAACATCGGCGCCGTCCCCCGGTATTCCGTATTTATTCAGACCGACGCGCCGGTTCCGTTCCGCGCAACCCTCCCCGATTCTTGACCGCCCGCTGCATGTCCCGAATCTCTCGCAGTTGCTCGTTAATCGCCTCCCGGTTGTCCTCGTTGTAGAACTTTGGCGCCCAGAGAAAGCTGAAACTCACCGCGCCACCTTGCGTGACGGCGGCGTGATGAACACGGTGGGCGTTGATAATGCGCTTGAGGTAGGGGTGCTTCGGCTTGAATTTGAGCCCTCGGATTCGGCCGTGAAACATGATATCGTGAAAGACCACGTACCCGATTCCGTACACCCCCACACCAGCGCCCATCGCAACAACCTCATACCACCCGGTATGAAAGCCTACGAGAAAAAGCGCCGCCGACAGGGATGCAAAAATCGCAAAGTACAGATCATTCTTCTGAAAGAGCTTTCCCTGATGGTTGTGGTGATCGTAGTGCAGGCACCATCCCTGGCCATGCATCACATGTTTGTGCAGGAATCGCGCAACCAATTCCATTCCGGCGGCGGAGCCGATGAATAAGAGCACCCCCGCCACGATGCGGAGCGTCAAAATAGCCATGGGTGTAAGCTACTTTCTGAGGTGCCAAACGGCTACCGCCGGTCACAACTCCTCCGCCAGAAAGCGGCGCACCTCATCCCACGCGTCCGCCGCCGGCGCACCATTGTGAATCGTTTCCGAGTTCACAAAGGCGTGTCTCCCATCGTCATAGACGGATATGACCGCTCGGCCCTCGGTCTCATCAAGAAGCGCCTCGAAACGCCGCACATCATCGAGGGGAATCGTCCGGTCCTGTCCGCCGTAGATACCCAAAACGGGGCCGGAGCTCCCCAGCGATCCAAGTTCTGCTTCATCAGTGATCGGCCCGTTTCCGTACAGAATCACCGTTGCCGCCAGATCGGCGTTTCGTGCACCCAGATGCATCGCCTGGGTACCCCCAAAGCAAAAGCCCACCACCCCCACGCGGTCAGGATCCACCCTCGGCAGCGCCCGCAGTTCCCGCAACGCCCGGTCTACGTCACGCCGGACCTGCTCGTCCGGGGTGAGGGCCATCTGCACCAGTGCCCCGGGCACACTCACCGCCCGGCGCCCTCGCAACAGATCCGGCGCCAGTACAATATAGCCGTCCGCCGCCAGTTGCTCCGCCATAGCCGACATTTCCAGGGTCAGGCCCCACCACTCATGGAGCATAAGCACCGCCGGCCGCCGCCCACCGGCGGAAGGTTCCACCGCCACCTCCGTGCCGGTCGCCGGTTCCGGAACGTAGCGCCGCGCCTCCTCGGGGCGAATGAGATATCCGCCCACCTGTTCACCGTCGGCTCCCTCCCAGCGGTGATTCCACATACCCGCCGCGCCGACGCCACCGGTGGCGTCCAGGACGCCCCACACTGCCACCACTGCGATAAGCATCACCGGACCAAGGACAAACCATCGGATCCATCGCCGCCGGGGCTGCGGTTTTTTGCTCTTCATACTGGTAAGGCTAGACCCTTGCGGCCGAACGGTCAACGATCAACCGTCAACCGTCAACCGTGAACCGATGGTGCCTGCCCACCGCGGCAACTTGTCCCGGGGGAGTCCACGGTAGTATCGTTGGCGGTACTACTATGAACGGTACACCCTTCACGCCATCGGCGATTCGTTCCACCCTTACATCCGCAGTTGCTCTCCTCGCGCCGGTTGGTGTCTTGGCGCTCATTCTCTCCGCTCCCCGCCTTGTGCAGGGCAGTGGGATCACCGCCTCGTTGATCCCTCCCGGGGTAGGCATCGTAATCCTCCTCCTGGTCCTCGCTGCGATGCGGGCCGGGGCGAGCCGCCGGGTAGCACTGGCGGCGACCGCCTTCGCTGTGGGATATCTCATCGGGTTTGCCGTCACCGAGGCGGCGATCCAGTACATCTACGCGCGACCCTTTACCCCCCGCGCAGACATTCCCATGATTCGCAGTCTGATTCAGCTTACGATGGGTCCTATCGGCCGCGGGGCGGACTTCCTGGTCCTGCTGGTCACGGTGGTACTGGCAGCGGCCCTTTGGGTAGCGGGGGCGCTATGGGTCTGGTTTGTTCGGTGGGTAGCCCGGCGCGCTCCCGCCCCCACCGGCGGACTGGCCGTAATCACCGGTGTCGTGCTGCTAACGGCGCTCGTCTCAGCCCTCGTTCCCGGTGATGGTCCCCGGTCGGCACCGATTTCCCGCCGCGCCGTCACCGCTTGGTTTGATGACGGCAAGCTGCGGCCGCAAGAGGTGGTCGGGGTGGACCGCAATCCCTCGGCGGATGCACTCGCCGCAGACACGCCGTCCGCAGACACGCCGTCCGCAGACGCTGCCTCGGCAGACGGTCCAGCCGCCGCCGGGGATGCTTCGGACTCTTCACCGGAGCCGCAGTACACCTTTCCTGGTATTCGGGATCGCGATATCTATTTCTTCGCGATCGAGGCCTACGGCTACGCCACCGTGTCACAACCGGAGATCTTTCAGGCGCTTCGTGCGGACCGGGAACGCCTCCAGGAGGTCCTTGCCGCCAAAGACTACGAGGTAGTCACCAGCTATCTCCGCTCGCCGGTGGCGGGAGGGTTTAGCTGGCTCGCGGAAGCCACCTTTCTCACCGGACAGTGGATCACCTCTCAGACCGCCTTTGAAGGGCTCTACGATGCGGAACTCCCGAGTCTCACCTCATTTCTGTACGACGGCGGCTACCACACCTTCAGCGTCCGGCCGGGCACCGTGCACGGGTCCTGGCCGGAGGGGTGGGATCTCTTCCGGTTCGAGGAGTCCCTGATTGCTCACGATGGAGACTTCGATTACGCCGGTCCCTGGTTCTCGTACGTGGCAATCACCGACCAGTACGCCCTGTGGCAGGCCCACCGTTACCTGTCCGGCGCGATCTCCCGCGAGGGCGTCGCCGCGGATCGGCCGATAGCGGCGTATTACCAACTGGTAAGCAGCCACACCCCGTTTAACCGCATCCCACCGATTATCGAAGAGTGGGAGGCGTTAGGGGACGGCGCGGTGTACGAGGAGCGCTGGGATGAGGTCCTCACCTTTGATAACTCCTGGTCCGGAGGTACCGAGCTCATCGAGGGCTACTCGGCGGCGATCTCCTACACCCTGCGCTCCATTACCAAGTATATCGATGAACAGCTTCACCACCGCCGGGACCCGATCATTATCATCTTTGGCGACCATCAGGCGCAGCGTCCAATCCGGGAGCCGGATGCGCACCTCTCGGTGCCGATTCACGTGGCCACCCGCGACCCCGATGTGGCTGAGCGATTTCGCGCGCGCGGATTTCAGAGCGGTATGGTGAGCGATGAGGATCCTCCCCACCGGGATATGTCGGATTTCTTTCCCCTCTTCACCGAGATCGCCACCGATACAGCCCCCGCAGGACAATCATCGGTCCGATAAGTCCGGAGGGGGATCGCGCAATTCCCATCCCGGATCTCCCAGGTCGAACTGACGTTCTGCGGGGCTCTCGCCTCCGGCGCCCGGCGGGCGTACCGGCACGAGGACGCGCCATACCGTGCGGCGTCGCCAGGGGGAGCTCTTGCGCCACTGCCGGAAGCGGTCGTTGCTGAAGATCAGCGCGCCACCGTAGGGAGCGGCATCCTCCGCCGCGGTGAGAATCAGCTCGTCCGCGGGGACTCCCGCCGGGGCGGTGTGCATTTCATCCAGGGCATCGCGAAACGCGGACAGGAGGTCGGTGTCGGTTACGGTGTGCGCCAGGTTGGCATCGGCGATACCGATCAGCCGCGCCACGGAAAGGCTGCGGAGATAGCGCACCACCTCAAAGAGTGGCGCCACCCGTGGCGGCTCCGTTCCCATTCCCGGGCGAAACGTCCAGACCAGGTTATTGAGATCCAGCACCCCCCGCCGCGGCTCATCCAAACTCCATCGGCGGCGCGCAAATCGGCCGTCCCCGCAGCGATAGACCAGCCGCCGCAGCGCGGCGTCCTCAGTAAGCGCGGCATTGACGCTGTCGTGGTCTGAGACAAGAACCAAAAGATCATCCGACGGGGGCCCCGCCGCGCCCCGCCCCATAGCGATGAGGAGGGTTGTGCGCGTGACGATCTGCCCGGGGCGGTGGGAGAGTAACAGAGCGCGCAGTTGTGCGGTGGCCCCGGTCACGCAGGCTCGGCGGCGATCCTCACCACCGTGCGCCCCCGGTGCGAGCCCTCCAGCAGGGATCGGGCAACTTCGGGCACCCCGGAGAGATCCGTCTCGCTGAGCCGACCTGAGCCCGCTTCCACGACCGGTTGCCGCAGATCATCGGCGATACGGGACCACACACGACGGCGCTCCGCTATCGGGGTCTGCACCGAATCGATACCGATCAACTGCACCGCCCGAAGAATGAAGGGAAACACCGTCAGGGGCAGATCGGCGTCCTGGGTGAGGCCACAAGCGGCGATCGGTGCGCCGTAGGCCGCCGCTTTTACCATACCGGCGAGAATCGTACCACCGGTGGTATCAACTCCGGCTATCCAGCGGCCTTTGCTGATCGGTTTGGCAGCTGCCCCGGCCACCTCATCGCGACCGACAACCTCATCAGCTCCCAGCGCCGTAAGCCACTCCCGCGCGGCGGGATCGCCGGTCTGGCCGGTGGAGGCGGTAACGGAGTACCCGAGGCCACTGAGCATCGCCACCGCAATGGAGCCCAACCCTCCTCCGGCGCCGGAAACAACCACGGGTCCCCGGACAGAAGCATCCTCCCGCGCCCGCAGCACCTGATCGATACGCTCTACCGCCAGGGCCGCGGTGTACCCGGCGGTGCCGTACATCATGGCGGTGCGGGTATCCAGGGCGTCCGGCAACGGGACAACCCAGGAAGCGGGCACCCGAATGTACTCGCTAAAGCCGCCCCAGGTGTTCATGCCCAGATCATAGCCGTGGACCACCACCATCATCCCTTCCGATAGATCGCCCGCGTCGGAGGCGACCACCGTGCCCGCCGCATCGATGCCGGGCGTGTGGGGATAGCTTCGGGTGACGCCCCGATTGCCCTGCAGGGACAGCGCATCCTTGTAGTTGAGCGAAGAATGGGTAACGCGAACCACTACTTCACCGGGAGGAAGCTCGTCCGGCGTGCACTGCTCTACCGCGGCAGTTACGCCGGATTCGGTCTCCCGGGCACGAAGGGCGAGAAAACGGGACGGAACGGATATACTACTCATACCACCAGCCTACTAAAGACCGGCGGGATGTACCACCACCACCGAGCCGTCGCTCAACGGCACGATTATCCGCTGCCCCAAAGCTACCGGCGCCCCTGCGGGGGCGGCGTCCAGACTGAGGCGCGCCGTAACCGTACCGGTCGCCGGATTCACCTGTCGCAGCTCGCCGGAGGTTGTACCGTAATACACGCGACCATCCAACGCCACCGGCACACCCGCCGCGTCCCGGAGGATAAAACGCTCGGCCCCGGTGGCGGTGTTAAGCGCCTCGATCTCTCCTTCGGTATAGAAGAAGACCGTCTGCCCTTCCACCACGGGATCTACAAAGGAGCCGCGGCCACCGGAGAGCTCACGCTCCCAGACGACGGACCCGGCGGAAACGTCCACCGCGGTAGCCACACCGCGCCGACCCACCAGATACGCCACTGATCCGGCCCCGGCAGGAGCCAGCGCCACCGGCTGAGACATGCCGGTAGTGACGGTACGAAGCACCGATCCATCCGAGGGATCCAGGACGATCACCTGGCCCTGTTGATCGGCGATCACCACCGAACCGGAGATCACCGCCGGGGTCATCTTAGAGCCGCCGGGAATCGCGATCGTTCGATTCGTGGCGGACCCGCGCCCATTCAGGACGGTGAGCTCCTCATCGGAGGGCACCAGCCACTGTCCGTTCCATGCAACCGGGCGGCGGCCAAAGAGGTGCGATCCGGATCCACTCAACGGCGACCGGTTCAGCACGTCCCCCGAGACGGCGTCAACAAAGACCATCTCAGTAGCTCCGGAGAACGCCACCACGCCTCCCGCCACCACCGGCAGAGGGTTTTCGTTGCCGCCGTTGGCAGACGCCACACTCCACAGGCGACCTCCAGCCGGGTCCGCGGCGTACACGGTGCCCTGGCGATCGGCGCCGTACACGCGCCGTCCATCGCCAACCAGGCCCCGGACAAAACTCCCGGATGCTACCTCGATCGTGGCTTCCACCGGCCGGGGCTCGAGGCGCAACTGTAGTGAAGAGCCGCCCTCCTCGATGACTACGCTACGCTGAATATCGGCGAATCCGGGGCGGGAGGCCTGAACGGTTATTCGCTCCGCCACCGGATACTCGCGCTGGACGCGGCCGGTACCCAATGCGGTGCCGGCGATCCGCACTTGCGCATCACTCGGCTCGGTGGTGATCGTGAGCTGCGCCTGCTGTCGCTCCAGGGAGAATCGCACCGGAACGGTTCCGGCACTCACGTTGATCGTCCGTTCCTGGCTCACATAGCCGTCCTGTTGAGCCCGGACGGTGATCTGCTGTCCCGACGGCAGTTCCTGTTCGATCGTTCCCGTTCCAACAACGCTACCGTTTATCAGAATCGATGCCTGCCGAGGTGTGGCCGTTACGCGCACCGTTCCCAGATCCCGGGACAACTCGTATCGCAACGGATTGGCCCCTTCCTGAATCGTCACCGGCACCTGTACCGTGGCAAAATCGTCCCGGCGGATCGTCACGTTCACCTCGGTCCCGGCGGGATAGGTCTCTTCTACTGACCCTTCTCCCGCTACCGATCCATCGAGCAGGATCTCCGCATCATCCGGCGTTGCATCGATCTGGAGCGTTCCCAACAGCTGCTCGAGCTCAAAGCGCACCGCTTCGGCGGTTCCTTCCACCGTCACTTCCCGCTCGTCGCCACGGTATCCCGCGCGGCTCACCTCGATTTGCACCGTCTCTCCTAAGGGGCGCTCCACGGTGGCGCTTCCGCTTCCCACCACGTCGCCGTCAATACGAATCTCCGCATCGGCGGGAAGGGCCTCAACACGGACGCCGGCGACCGACCGGGAGAGCTCAAATCGCACCGGCTCCATGCCCTCAGTTACGGTGATCGTCTCTTCAACCGAGTCGTATCCCTCCAGCTCGGCACGCACGGTTACCTCCGTCTCGGGGGCAAAGGACTCAGTTACACTGCCGGTACCGGCGGTCTCGCCGTTCATAAGGATCTCCGCCGCCGCCGGTTCTACCGACACCTCGAGACTGATGGGGTCCGGTTCGGGCTCCGGTTCCGGCTCGGGCTCCCGTTCGGGGGCACGTTCGGCCAAGGCTACTCGGTAGGCACGGCCTCGGCTCTCGTCCACGGTAAGCGTCACCGTCTCGTCGTTGTACCCGTCCCGGGTCAGCCGGAAGGACAGCTCTTCTCCGGGGAGAAACACTCCCGAGAAACGTCCGGAGCCGACACTCCGCCCATCCAGGCGGATTTCCGCATCCGCCGGTTCTACGTTGAGTCGGACCGGAACAAGGGTCGGCGCCGGCTCGGTGGGCGTATCTTCATCCTGTCCCTCAGGCCGCCGCGCCGAAACGGGAATGATACGAATCTCGTCGATCTGTTGCAGCCCCGCCAGAGACTCCTGGGAGATACCCCGGCGCCGTTGCTGCGCGTCGCTGCTTATGCGTTGTGACGACTGCTCTACCGCGGTGTCCAGCAACTGCGAGAGGGCCGCGGCATCCACCGTTTCACCCCGAGCCGTTTGCTGTTCCACTTCGGTTATCACCGTCTCGATCTCTCGCACCGACTCCTCGGCGGATTCGTTGTCTTCCTCGGTGAGGGATGTCTCTTCATTGGGTTCGAGGACCGGCGCCTGGTCTTCAAATCGTCGGATCGCCGCTTCCACCGCCTCCGCGGATTCTCCGGTTTGCGCGGCCCGCTCTCGCAGCCGCTGCGGGTCCGCCGCAGGCGGCACAACCGCAACTCTTCCTTCCCGGACCGCTACCCGGGTGCCGGAGGCCTCATCCACATCGATGCCGAACTCCGTACCGCGAACACCCATAACGGCGGTCTCCGTTCGCACCTCATAGCTATCATTGCCGGCGAGGCGGTTTACTTTGTTCAGTACAGATCCGGAAACCACCCGCAAATCAAAGGATCCCCCTTGGGGATCGAGGACGATATCGTCGAGACGAATTGCGGTGTTCTCTTGAACCCGGACGGAGCCCAAGTCGCCCGCCTGGAGCTCAACGTAGCCCGAATCGACGCGGAGCGCCTCGCCGGGTTGGAGATAGTCCCCGATATCAGCCAGGAACTCGTCACCGTCCCGGTCAAGCCAGGCGTCACCGGTGACAAACGTAATCAGGGCGTGATCCAGCTCCGGGACCTCGATGGCGTCGAGCTCTTCTTCCTCCACGACCGCTTGCGCCTGCGCCGGGGGATCTTCCGGCGTTTGTTGGGCCGGAGGCTCCTCACCACCACACGCGACAAGCGTGAGCACGATACCGACAACCGATAATCCCAGCAGGTAACTTTTTCTCCGATTTTTCATGATCGTACGCCCCCTGTACTGGATTACAGAGTACCACAGCCATACGTAGACGTTCAGGGCTTTTTCGAATTTTATTGGATCGGAGCCAGTAAATGGGCCAGTCGGGAGGCAATTCGTCGCCAAAGCGGCATTTCATGCACCTCCGCGGCGGAAATTTCGCGAGATTTGGCAAAATCCTGCATAAACATTTCGTGAACATCGTGGGCAAAGGAGGTTCCGAGGACGATTGCCGTAATTTCGAAGTTCAGTCGAAACGACCGGTTATCCAGGTTTACCGTGCCCACACCGGCGACGTGCTCATCCACCAGGAAGACCTTTTCATGAAGGAACGCCGGCAAATACCGGAACACCCGGACGCCGGAATCGATCATGCGCCCGAGGAAGGCAAACGCTGACAGGTAGACCAAAATGTGGTCCGGCCGGTCGGGAATGAGCACCCGGACATCCACCCCCCGCAGCACGGCCAGAATGAGAGCATCCTGCACCGCATCATCGGGAACAAAATACGGACTCGCGATCCAGAATCGATGCGTGGCGGAATGAATCGCGTGTTGGATCATGATACTCGCGGTTGGATACTCGTCCGCCGGTCCCGAGAGAAGGACCAGTACCGCTGAGGAGTCATGAGATTCGGGATCAAATCCGCAGGTTGCGCAGGTTGCCCAATCCAGATCCAGATACTCTCCGGTGGCCCAGTGCCAATCCTCTACAAACGGCAGCTGAAGCCCCACCAGCGCCGGCCCCTGAACTCGCGCATGGGTATCGCGCCACATGCCGAACTTCTCGCTGAGGCCCAGATACTCCTCGCCGATATTCAGCCCACCCAAATACCCGTCGATACCATCCACCACCAGCACCTTCCGGTGGTTTCGGAAGTTGAGTTGAAAGCGGTTCCGCGGTCCCCGGGTGGATGAGAAGGGCTGAATTCGCACCCCTCCTTCTCGCAGTTCCCGCAAATAGTGGGAGGAAACCCCGTAGCTGCCGATCTCGTCGAAGAGGAAGTAGATTCGCACACCCCGGGCCGCTACGCGCAAGAGAAGCTCCTTGAGCTCCTGACCAAAGCGATCGGACCGGAGGATGTAAAACTGGATGAGGACGTACTTCGTGGCCCCCTCGATTGCGGCAAACATCTGCTCAAATGCCGCAGGACCGTTGATCAGTAGGCTGACATGATTGCCGACGGTAAAGGGGAGCTTGGCAAGCCGTTCCGCCGAGGCGAGGCCTCCGCCACTGTCGGAAAAGGTTCTGCGCCATCCGCCGAGAGACTCTCGCAGCTCTCCAATGCGCGTTCGCAGTCGCGCATCCACCTCCTTGCGGGACTGGACATAGCCGTTAAATTTCGTCCGTCCGAATATCCAATACGCCGGCACGGCGAGGTAGGGAAACGTATTGAGGGATATGATCCACGCGATCGCCCCCTGGGAGGTTCGGGTCGTCAGCAAGGCGGATATGGAAGACAGAACGCCGAGAATCTGCGCCAGAGTGATAATGACCGCGAGCATGGCGGTCTATGGTCCCCCTCGGTGCTGATCCGGTCAAGAGGCAGCGGCCTGACTCGCTTGCCCCGGAGCTGATTTATCACGTACTATCAGCCCGTCATGATAGCTCTGGACAACACCTCCGGCCCTCGGCCGGCCGCTTACACATATCTGTCGACGTTCTTTGTCGGGTCCATCGTTGCCGCAAACCTTATGGGAACCAAAGTGATTCCGTTTTTCACGATCGGCGGGTTTGAGTTTACCGCCTCGGTGGGGATCTTTCTGTTTCCGCTTTCGTTTCTGGTAACGGACATCATGACGGAGATTTGGGGAGGAAAGGCGATCCGCTCCCTGATTGGGGCCACGATTGGGGTACTGTTTGTGGTATTGGCGGTGACAGCGATTGCAACGGTGCTGCCACCGGCGGATCGGTTTGCCCAGTCCAATGAGGCCTACAACGCGGTGCTTCGCCGCTCCCTACGGATCACGGCGGCCAGCATCGTTGCCTTTGGTATCTCCCAGCGTCACGCCGTGTGGGCGTTTGAGCTCTGGACAAGTGTTACCCAACGGCGCTTCCCCTCGCTC
>CAZNRF010000068.1:0-12360 GCA_964575075.1 uncultured Spirochaeta sp.
CAGTCCGGCACTCACTCCGCTACTGTAGAACTCCGGCGGGGTGTTGTCAAAGCATGGGGCGCAACCCCGTCACGATGCGGCGCACCTCGTCCGCATCAGCTTGTTCCGGGGCGAGCATCAGTGGCGAGTCGTCGTTGGTCACCGGGGGCCGCCCGATAATCAGATCAAGCCGCTCGATCATCGCCAGATCCTCCGCGGTTCGCACATCATGAATCAGGATCTGGTTGGCCTGCCGTGCCAACGCCGCGATCGTCGCCCGACCGCCCCGATCGATCTGTTCCGGCGATAGGGGGTGTACATCTCGCCGACCGCCATACTCGTTCCAGGTGAGCCGCCAGAACTCGTGGTAGGGATGGACCACCACCGTGTTGAGGTCTCGCGCCAGCGCCTCCGCCCGGGAGCGATCGTCAATCACCGCCACATGCCTCAGAAACCACGGCCGTACGGCCGGCGGAATGAATCGCCAGTTCTCGAAGGGATTGGCGCGAATCGCCGAGGCGGACACGGGGATATTACTGCGGCTGGGGTCCACCGGGATGTACTGCGCCTGGAGACTCCACGCCAGATCCCACCCGTAGTCCTCCGAGGCAAAGACGTGAGTGATCGGTTCCGGAACGGCGTCGCGGACGGAGTCCGCCCAGATCGCGATCGCTCCGGCGGCACCGCGGCGCGCTTCGGGAATCTCCTCGGTGATGTGGATGATTTCGCTGTGAGGCGCGAGCTCCTGCACCCATCGGTACCGGAGTTCACCCGGAATCGGCTCGTGGGACAGGGTGCAGACCAGCACGTACAGTCGATCCACCATCGTCCGGGCGAAATCGATAAGGTAGAGATGGCCGTTGTGGGGGGGCATGAATCGCCCGATGATGACGCCGGTCATGGTAAGGTGGTACAGTACCGGCTTTCCCGGGAACGCGACAAGGAGGATGTCCCATGCGAATCGGATTTGATTTGGGCGGAACCAAGATGCTTGCAGCGCTGCTGGATGACGAACGTCGGATTGTGGCGCGCAACAAAACCAAGACCACCGGCGTGGACAATGACGGTGTCTTCGCGCAGATCCAGGAAACGATCGACGAACTGCTTGAAGAAGCGGGGGTGACCCGAACGGCGCTGGAATCGGTGGGAATTGCCGCTCCCGGCCCGATCGACATGAGCAGCGGCACGATCCTCTCGACCCCCAACCTGGGACTCAAGGACTTCGCCCTGAGCGCGCGCCTCAGCGATGCCCTGGGGTGTCCGGTATATCTTGAGAATGACGTGAACGCCGGGCTCTGGGGGGAGTACGTCGGTGGCGTTGCCCGGGGAAAGCAGCACGTGATTGGTATCTTTCCTGGTACGGGCATCGGCGGCGGTATTATTGTAAACGGTATGTTGTTTCGCGGGAAAAACGGCTCCGCCGGGGAAATCGGACATATTACGGTACAGACCGACGGCCGACGCTGCGGATGCGGAAACCACGGCTGTCTGGAAACGGTCGCCTCCAAGACGGCGATCGCCCGCGATCTGGCGCTGCTGGCGATGAACGGTCAGTCACCGGTGCTGGCGGAGGCCGGCGCCACCGACATCAAGCTGGTAAAGAGCGGCCTTATCAAGAAGGCGCTGGATGCGGGAGACTTCGGGGTGGCGGCGGTTGTAGATCAAGCGGCGTACTTTCTGGGAATCGGTATGGCGGCGATGGTAAACACCTTCGACCCGGAGATGATCGTCCTCGGGGGCGGTCTGGTAGAGAAGCTGGGCTCACGTTTTACCGACATTGCCGAGCGGACGATGCGGGAGCGCTCCATGCCGCGCCTCGTCGCCGAGGTGGCGGTGGTTGAGGCGGAGCTCGGAGACGATGCCGCCGTGGTGGGTGCCGCGGACCTGGCGGACCGCGAGCACGGCGGAGGATAAGTGCCGGGGAAAACACGTATGGGACGAAACAGCACCAACACAGACCAGTCTGCTGAACCGACCACCGCCCCCCGGGTCGTGTCGGTGATCGATATCGGATCCACGGCGATCCGCGTGGTTATCGCCGAGATCCGCGAGAATTCGGATTGGATCACCCTGGACCGCGCTTCACGGCCGCTGTCTCTGGGGCGGGATGTCTTCCTCGACGGGTTTCTCAGCAGTGAGTCGATGCGCGAGGCGGTGGCGATCCTCAAGAGTTTTCGCGAGCTGCTCCAGGGCTGGCAGATACCACCGGATTCGGTACGGGTGATCGCCACGGCGGCGATTCGCGAGGCCAAAAACCGTGACACCTTTCTTGACCGCGTGCAGATTCGCACCGGCTTCAAGATCGATGTGGTTGAGGGTATCGAGGAAAACCACCTCACCTACATCGCCGTGCAGCACGCGATAAACGATCTGCGCCCGCAGTTTGCCCGTTCCAGCGCGATGATTCTCGAGGTGGGTGGGGGCACCACGGAGATTATGTTGCTCCAGCGGGGGCGCATGGTGGCGGCCCACTCCCTGCGCATCGGCACGCTGCGGGTGGAGCAGCAGCTCCAGGCGCCGGCGAGCCTCACCTCCAACGATCGCGTGGAAGAGTACCTGCGCGAGAATATCCGGGTGAACCGAGAGGTACTCAACAGTGAGCTCCGCCTCGATCGCATTCGCTACTTCGTGGCGGTGGGCGGAGACGCCCGAATCGCCGCGCAGCGGGTGGGTCGCAAAGAGGGCGAACACTTCTCCGTGATCGATCGGAGCGCGTTTGAGCAGTTTCTCCTGGAACTGCAACGGCGCACCCTCGACGAGTGCGTGCGGGAGCTGAACCTCACCTATACCGAGGCGGAAGGGCTGCTCCCGGCGTTGCTCTCGTACAAGCTGTTCCTGGAGGCTACCTCGGCGCAACAACTCATCGTTCCCGACGTCAGTATTAGAGAGGGAGTGCTGATCAACTTTGCCGTGGGCCGGCGGGGACCGATGCGGCAGGAGTTCGCCGAACAGGTGATTAATTCCACCGTGGGCCTGGGGCGCAAGTTCCATTTTGATGAAGCTCACGGCATGCACGTGGCGAGCCTTGCAGTGAGTTTATTTGATCAGTTTGCCGAGGAGCACGGCATGGATGAGCACGCCCGGCTGCTGCTGCAGGTGGCGGCGATCATTCACGATATCGGAAACTTCATCCGCGCCTCGGGACACCACAAGCACGGCCAGTACATCGTGGAAAACTCCGAGATCTTTGGTCTGTCCCGGTCGGATATTCGTATTCTTGCCAACGTGGTTCGATATCACCGGGGGAGCAATCCCAACTCCGGCCACACCGATTACGTGTCGCTTCGGCGGGAACACCGGATGCTGGTACTCAAACTTTCAGGACTGTTGCGGGTAGCGGACGCCCTGGATCGGGGACACGTGCAGCGGATTCGGGGATTCACCCTGGAACAACAGGATGACGACGTGTTGTTGCGTTGTGAATATTCCGGTGACATCTCGAACGAGCAGTACGCGTTGCGACAAAAGGGACGCCTCTTTGAAGAGGTCTTTGGATTTGGAGTGTTAGCAGTATGAGTGGACCGTACATAAACCGTGAACTCAGTTGGATCGAGTTCAACGCCCGGGTGCTCTCGGAGGCGGAGAACCCCGACGTACCCCTCCTGGAACGACTCAAGTTCCTGAGTATCGTCGCCTCCAACTTTGATGAGTTCTTTATGGTACGGGTGGCCACCGTAAAACGGCAGTTTACCCTGAACAAGGCTTCAACCTGTCCCACCGGTATGAGCCCCAAGGACCAGCTCACGGCGATTCGCGCCCGGGTGGCGGAGCTTTCGGAGCGAACCTACCGTACCCTGCTGGACGACATATTTCCTGCGCTGGCGGAGCACCGTTTGGTGCGGGTCAAACGGGACGAGTGGGACTCGGAGCAGCAGAGTTTTGTGAAGCGCTTCTTTCGGGAGCGGGTGTTCCCGGTTCTTACGCCGGTGCGCGCTCTGGAGGGTGACTCGCTGTCGGCGGTGGGAAACCTGCGACTCCATGCGGCGTTTCTCCTGGAACCGAGTCCCGAGGCGCGTGCCGAATCGGTGGGGCTCGCGGCCTTTGCGGACACCACGGAAACCACGCGGGACACCTCGCCGGCCACCCCAGGCAGCGATGACGGGGATCCAAATCGGGACGGGCCGCTGTTGGCGATCGTGCAGGTGCCGCCCTCGCTGGAGCGGGTGGTGTACCTTCCCACCGACGATGCGGACGTGGTGGCCTTTACCTTCCTGGAACAGGTGATCCTCTCGGAGGCGTACCAACTCTTTCCCGGCTTCACCGTTACCGAGCAGTGTCTCTTTCGCGTAACCCGGGATGCCGACTTTGGGGTAGATGAGGAGCGGGACGAGGACTTTGTGGAGGCGATGGAACAGGTGATCGAGACCAGGGATCGCAGTGATGTGGTCCGGCTGAACATCAACCGCGGTTCCCAGCGGCTTCGTCGGATTCTCACCGATGCGCTACAGCTCGAGGAGGATGAGGTCTATGAAAGCTCTGATCCCCTGGAGCTGCGTAATTTGATGGACGTGGTGTCCATCGACGGGTTCTCGGAGCTACGCGATCCGCCGTGGAAAGGTATGTCTTCGCCGTGGGTGGATCAGGATGAAGCGATCTGGGACAGTATCCGCAAACGTGACATTCTGCTCCACCATCCCTATGAGAGCTTCGATCCGGTGATACGCATGGTACAAGAGGCGGCGGATGATCCGCAGACGTTGGCGATCAAGATGACGCTGTACCGGACGAGCGGCAACTCACCGATCATTCAGGCGTTGGAACGGGCCGCGGAGAACGGCAAGCAGGTGTCGGTCTTGGTAGAACTGAAGGCGCGCTTTGATGAAGAGCGTAACATCGGTTGGGCGCACCGGCTGGAGCGAGCCGGCGTCATCGTGGTATACGGGATCGCCCGGCTCAAGGTGCACGCCAAGGCGCTGTTGATCATCCGCCGTGAGCGCGACGGCGTGCGCCGCTACGTCCATCTGGGTACCGGCAACTACAACGACAAAACCGCCCGGTTGTACACCGATCTGGGACTCATGAGTTGCGATGAAACGCTGTGCTATGAGGTGGGGCGCTTCTTCAATGCGATCACCGGCTATTCGGTGATTCCGGGTTTGCAGAAGCTCGCCTTGGCTCCGGTGGGCATGAAACGCCGGGTGATCGAGCTCATTCGCCGAGAAGCGAGTCGCGCCCAGAGCGGGGGGAGTGGTCTCATTATCGCCAAGATGAACTCCCTGGCTGATCCTGACGTGATCGATGTTCTCTATGAGGCGTCGCAGGCGGGAGTAGAGATCCGTTTGAACATTCGGGGTATCTGCATGCTGGTGCCCGGCCTGCCGGGTCTGAGCGAGACGATCTCGGTGGTGAGTGTGATCGACCGCTACTTGGAACACTCGCGAGCATTCTATTTTGACAACGGCGGGAGCGCCGAGATCTATCTCTCCAGCGCGGACTGGATGCCGAGAAACCTGGAGAAGCGAGTAGAGATTATGTTTCCGGTGGAGAACCCCGACATCCGTCGCCGAGTGAGGCGCATTCTGGACGTGTTCTTCGAGGACACCGTGAAGGCGCACCGAATGCTCTCCGATGGAACGTGGCAGCGGGTTGATGCTTCGCACGAACCGGTCCGCGCCCAGGAGGCAGCCTACCACCGGATTCGGGATCGGCTCTCCGGAGATGAGCCGGAGAATCGCCAGGAGTTCAAGGTTCGCCGCAAACCGCCCCGGTAATGCCGAGCATAACGCGTTGGACGATACCGATTTCTCTGATGCTGGTGACGGGCGCCTCCTACGCGCTGCCGGCGTACCGGTGGGTGGTGGGGCTCCCGGCGCTGGCGGTCCTGGCGGTTTGGCAGGTGCGATGTGCCGGGCGTCAGCAGGCGATCTTTGCCGAGCAGGAGGAGCGTCACGACCGGCGGCGGCAGCTTCTTTCCACGTTGGCGCATGAGGTGCGCACCCCGCTGACGGTGATTCGGTCCAGTAGTACGATTCTAATGGATGAGGAGCGCAGCGGCGCGCTGTCCGATAAGCAGCGCCGATTTGTGGGGAGCATCTACGGCAACGCCCAGCGCCTGGAGGCACTCACGGAGAACATCCTGGCCGGGCTCAAGATCGAAAGCTGGAGTGATTCCCTTCGGCTGCGGCCGGTTGATCTCCGCAAGGAGGTGATTTCCGTCACGCGCTCCTTGGAGCCTGCGCTGGCGGTCCGGGAACAGCGCATCCATTACATGTTTCCGTCTATGCTCCCGCGGGCACAGGCCGATCCGCAGTGGATTGGCCAGGTGCTGGTGAATCTCATTCATAATGCGGGAAAATACACTGATGTGGGGGGAACGATCGACATCGCCGTGACCGAGAACGAGCACTACCTGGTGTTATCGGTGTCCGATAACGGTGCCGGATTGCCGGACCGGCGGCCCGATGTGTTTGAGCCGTTTGTGCAGGGTGACCCGCAGGGTTCGGCCGGCAGTGAGGGCACCGGATTGGGGTTGGCGATCGTCAAACGGGTGATCGCGCTCCATGGTGGAGAGGTATACGTGGCTTCTCGCCAAGATGGAGGCACCACGGTATCGGTGACGTTGAAAAAGGCGGGAAGCCATGGCTGATGGGATACCGGGAACTACGATTCTGGTCGTTGAGGATGAGCCGGACGTCCGCGACATTTTGGAATATTTGTTTACCGCGGAGGGATATTCCGTTCTCACCGCGTCGTCAGCACAGGACGCGTGGGAGGCGGTGTCGGCGGGTAATCCGGAGATCGTGGTCCTGGACGTGGAGCTTCCCGATGAGAGCGGCCTCGTGTTCTGCCGCCGGGTCAAGCCGCTGGGCATTCCGGTGATCATGGTAAGTAGTCACGATAGAGAAGATGAGGTGGTGGCGGGTCTGGAGACCGGGGCCGATGACTACGTCCGGAAGCCCTTCAGTAACCGTGAATTGTTGCTGCGGGTGAGACGCCTCCTCGAACAATCACCTCCCGGTGGGCCGGCTCGCTCGGCACTTCGCGTTGTAGTGGGAGATCTCCTGGTGGACCGGGAAGCGGCCCGCCTCTGGCGCGGGGACGCGGAGATCCATCTCACTCCGACGGAGTGGAATATTCTCGATCTGCTCGTGGGAAATCGCGGTAAAGCACAAAGTGTGGAACGCATTCTGGAACACGTGTGGCACACCACCAGCTGGGACGGTGGCTCTGAGATGGTAAAGGTCAATATTCGCCGGTTGCGCCACAAGATTGAACGGAACCCGCGTCAGCCGGAGATCGTACTCAATCGTCGGGGACGTGGGTATCTGGTAGAGTAAAAACTGTTACCGAATTGTTTCTTGTGGGAAGCGCGCCGCAGACTCACACTACTCCTATAGACTCAGGTCACGATTCTAACAGGAGGATCCATCATGAAACGAATTATCAGTGTACTGATCATTCTCGCTCTGGTTACCGGCGCGGTTGTCGCGTCCGGACAATCGGAGCCCAGCGAACGAGTCACCGCGTATACCACCCTCGACGAGGAACTGGCGCGGGAGGTGTTTGCGGCATTTACCGAAGATACCGGCATTGAGGTCGACTGGGTTCGGCTGTCTACCGGGGAAGCGGTCGCCCGAATCGAGGCGGAACGGAACAATCCGCAGGCCAGCGTATGGTACGGCGGGGTTGGTCTGGGCCACATTGAGGCCAAACAGAAAGAACTGACGACTCCCTACCAGTCTCCGGCGGCAACGATGGAAGAACAGTTCCACGATGAAGAGTGGTACTGGTCGGGAATCTACGCCGGACCCCTCGCGTTTGAAAGCAACGTAGACATGCTGGAGCGCTACGACCTGGAAGCCCCCACCAGTTGGGAAGACTTGCTGGACCCCGGGTTCGAAGGTCAGTTGCAGATGTCGAACCCCGGTTCCTCCGGTACGTCATACAATGTGCTCGCCACCATGGTACAGATCCTGGGCGAAGACGAGGCGTTTGAGTACATGCGGGAGCTGGACCGAAACATAACGCAGTATACCCGATCCGGCTCGGCCCCCGGCCGCAACGCGGCGATCGGCGAGATCACCGTGGCGATCGGGTACGCCCACGACGGCGTGCGTCTGATCGCTGAAGGGTATCCCTTGCAGCTGACGTTTCCCAGCGAGGGCACCGGATATGAGATCGCCTCTATTTCCATGATCGCCGGCGGACCGGAAGACGAGCGAGACGCGGCGGAAGCGTTGATCGATTGGTCCTTGGGTGAGCGAGCGGCGGAGTTGTACGCCTCAAAGTTCGTGGTTCCCTTCGTGGACGTGCCCCTGGCCGACGGCGCCGTGCCGATCTCCGAGGTCAATACGATCGATCAGGACGATGTATGGGCCGCCGCCAACAAAGAGCGGTTGGTAAACAAGTGGAATGAGTTGATCGGCAACGACGCGGTTACCGAGTAGTTCCCGAGTTACGACGAACGCTCCCCTGGTCTTCCGGCTCCGCCGGAGTGGTCGGGGGAGCGTTTTCTTTCCAGCGCATTTTTCGCATACCAGACGGTCAGGAGGACCACTAATGGCACAGAACCAGGGCGGTTCCGTTATCGGACGTGAATGGGGTTTGCGGGCGACGATTATTCTCGTCTTCGCGCTCCTCGCTCTCTTTATTCTCTATCCCATATTCTCCGTCCTGAGAATGAGTCTCACGCCGGACGGCGGGTTTTCGATGGAGGTATACCGGTCGATCTTTGATCACGCTCGGTACTTCCGGTCGATCCGCAATAGCGTCATGCTCGGGGTAATCGTGGCCACGCTGGCGACCACCATCGGGTTCATTATGGCGTTTGCCATCGAGCGATTGCGGATTCCCGGTCACCGCATGTTCCGGTCGTTGGCGATTCTGCCGATTATCTCCCCGCCCTTTATGTTCGCGTTGTCGGTCATTCTGCTCTTTGGCCGCAGCGGCTTGATTACGCGCCACCTCTTCGATCTCGATATCGGCACCATCTACGGTTTGCGCGGATTGATTCTGGTACAGACGGTGAATCTCTTTCCCATCGCCTACATGACGCTCTCCGGTATTCTCAGGGGAATCGATCCCGACTTGGAAACGTGCGCCCTCAACCTCGGGGCCCGGCGGACGCACGCGTTCTTTACCGTGACCCTTCCCCTGGCAGTGCCCGGAATCCTGGCTTCCTGGCTGATCGTGTTCGTCACCTCCATGACCGACTTCGGAAACCCGATCATCATCGGTGGCGACTTTGATGTGCTCTCGGTGCGGGCGTACCTGGAGTTTACCGGTATGGGAAACCTTCCTCGGGGGGCGGCGTTGGCGATCCTGCTCCTTACGCCGACGGTGCTCTTCTTCATGCTCCAGAAGAGGATCATGAACAACCGCTCCTACCAGACGATCACCGGTAAGGCGGCGCGACGCAATATGCTGCCGGTGCCCGGCGCGGCACGGGTCGGCTTCGCGGTATTTGCCGCGGCGTTGTCGCTCTTTGTCATTATGCTCTACGGCACGATCATCGCCGGAAGCTTTATCCAGCTGTGGGGCGTGGATTGGAGCTTTACCTGGCGCCATTTTGCATACAGTTGGGATGTGGGTGCTTCCACGATGGGACGGACGGTGCTGTTGGCGCTCATCTCCACCCCGATTACCGCATTCCTGGGAATGATTATTGCGTTTCTCGTGGTGCGCCGGCGCTTCGCAGGACGCCACTTCATGGAGCTCTTGGCGATGCTCAGTTACGCGATTCCCGGCACTGCGATCGGTATCGGATATGTGCTGGCCTTCAACGACGCGCCCTTCCGCTGGTCGGGGACGGCGTTTATTCTGGTCACGGCGTACGTGTTCCGGAACGTCCCCATCGGCGTGGAAGGCGGTATCGCCGCCCTCAAACAGATCTCCTCGGAGATTGAGGAGTCCTCCACCAACCTGGGCGCCAACAGTTCCTACACTTTTCGTACGGTAACCCTGCCGCTCATCCGACCGGCGTTCTTTGCGGGCGCCACCTTTGCTTTTGTCCGGGCGATGACGGCGATCAGTGCGATTATCTTCCTGGTATCGGCGCGGTGGAATCACATGACCGTGCTTATTCTGGCGCAGACGGAGATCTTGCGCCTCGGGGCAGCCTCGGTGATGTCCTTTGCACTGATTGTGGTGGTGATGACGGTGATCTTTCTGATCATGAAACTCACCGGTCTCGATCGGTCCCAGGTATTCGGTGCGGGAGCCTCTCAATGAATAACTCGACTACAACCACGGTACACTCCCGGAAGGAGAAACAGCCATCTATGGAATCAGCACACCTGAGCATATCGGATCTGGTAAAAGTCTTTCGCGATGGAAGCGGGAGCGAAACCCGCGCGGTAGATGGTATCTCCCTGGATATTGAAAAAGGCGAATTCGTTACGTTGTTGGGGCCGTCCGGATGCGGCAAGACCACCACCCTCCGGATGATCGCCGGCTTCGAGCAACCTACCGCCGGGGAGATTCGGGTTAACGGAACAAACATCAATCCGGTTCCCCCGTTTGAGCGTAATATGCCGATGGTATTTCAGAGTTACGCCCTCTTTCCGCATCTCACCATCTTTGACAACATCGCCTACGGATTGAAGCTCCGCAAAGCGAGCCGGGAAGTAATCCGGAACGAGGTGGCGGTGGCCAGCCAAATGGTAAATCTGGTGGGGCTGGAAAAGCGCTATCCTGGAGAGCTTTCCGGTGGTCAGCAGCAGCGGGTTGCCCTGGCACGGGCGCTGGTGCTCAAGCCGGAAATTATCCTCTTCGATGAGCCCCTCTCAAATCTTGATGCGAAGCTTCGCATTCAGACGCGTACCGAAATCAAGCGTGTCCAGCACATGCTGGGTATCACCGCGATCTACGTCACCCACGACCAGGCGGAAGCGCTGAGCATGTCCGACAAGATCGTGGTTATGAACAACGGAAAGATTATGCAGGTTGGGGCTCCGGAAGAAGTGTATAACCACCCGGCAGATCCCTTCGTGGCGGATTTCATCGGGAACGCAAACTTCCTCGAATCGCAGGTTGCGGCGGTGGACGATACCGGAGTCACCGTTACGATCGGCGGGAAGAACTTCGTCATCGACCGAAAGCGCGCCTACCAGGAAGTGGCGGCGGGAGACGAGGTGTACGTTACGGTAAAACCGGAGGCGATGCGGATCTCTCAGGAGTCCGGCGATCTCACCGGCCGAGTGGATGTAAACTCCTTTGTCGGCGCGGTTACGGAATACAAGGTGGAGTTTGACGGACAGTTTATCACTGTGATTCACTCGAATACGGGAGAAACGGTGACGCTCTTTCACATGGATGACGAGGTGACCATACACCTCAATCCCGAGTATTGCCGAGTGTACAAGAGATAGTGGCGGGACTCACGTTACCAACGGATGCCGGTGATCCGGGAATCAGATGCTCTCTCAGATCCCACGGTAGCACGCAGCTACAGATAAAGGTGGTATATCCGTTTCGGAACGAGCGGAAGAGCCGGTTCCGGGCGGATGTCTTTGTGGTGGTGCCGCAGCAGATCAGCATTACTCTGGATGAGCGAGGCCGGCGATCCCTGCTTGATGATACCCGCTCGAACACCAGGTTTACCGTGGCCAATATGCCGCTGTCGGCGCTGGCGGATCGCGAACACCCGGACAACCCGGTGAGCCGCATTATCGCTCACATTGAGAATCCCGCGAAACCGGGCAAGCTGGATACAAATCGCATCGGGTATGAGATGCGCACCTTCTGCAATCTCTTCACCTTTCAGTTGAAGTCATTGGTTCGGGTGATTCAACAGGCGGTACGAGATGAGTCGGCCCGGGCGGACGGCATCCGGGCGGGAAAAGACACGATTCGCGATGTGAAGCGAACGCTGTCCACCTTTCGTGATCTGCGACGGTCGCTTCTGGACCCGGCGGTCCCCGACGAGGTGCGCACTACCCACATCCTGGCGGACGAATTCTTGGGAGATCAGACGGTCCGACATCTGCTCGGGCTCTCTTCCATTCTGTCCCGGGAGTCGTCTTTGGAAAAACTCCACGGTCAGATCGAAAAGATGATCGAGCGGGAGTTGGAATACCAACAGGAACGGGGCTACTCCGCCGTCCGCTCAGATACCACGAACCCCGATGACGCCCGGGGGCTGGAAAAGCTTATCGTCCGTGAGAGTCGTCTCAAGAAGTGGGTCCAGTCGGTACTGTATATGGACGTGGCCGAATCCGGTATGCCTCGCCGGGTAGGGCATATCGCGGCGTCCTTGGCAGCGGCGATGGCGATGAGCATCGCCGTGGCGGCGGCCTTTTTTGCCGATCGGATGTACGCCAGTTACAGCGTTCCCTGGGCGCTGTTGATCGTGGGATCGTACATCGTGAAAGACCGCATTAAAGAGATCCTGCGCTCCGTTCTGGTGCGGTTTTTTCCGATCGCCATCGCCGATCGAACGCG
>CAZNRF010000069.1:0-12316 GCA_964575075.1 uncultured Spirochaeta sp.
AAGACGGCCGGGAGGAAGATGTATTCTCACTGGTGGGACCTAAGCGCTATGACGTGCCCTGGAAGGAACTGGAACAGAAGGGCTGGATCGCGGAGGCAGTGTGTTACGAGATTCGGCTGGACATGCCGCGATCCCTCCGCACTGAGTACGCCGTGGCGGACAAGCGCGCCAAATTTCGGATCGCCAGCGAGAATCCCAACAAGGTAGAGGCGGTGGCGCAGATCGTAGAGAACCACCGGGAAGATGCGATCATGGTGATCGGCCAGTACCTGGACCAACTCAAGGAACTCTCGGAACGCCTGGAGGCGCCCATCATTACCGGCAAGACCCCAAACGCCAAACGGGAAGAGATCTATGCGGCGTTTCGCGCCGGGGAGCTGCGCGTCATCGTCGTGAGTAAGGTGGCCAACTTCGCGATCGACCTGCCCGATGCCTCCGTAGCGATTCAGGTATCCGGCAGCTTCGGTTCCCGTCAGGAAGAAGCGCAGCGCCTGGGCCGGATCCTTCGACCCAAGAAGGGCCAACGGCACAACAGCTTCTTTTACACCCTCGTCTCCAACCAGACGGTGGAAGAGCAGTTTGCCGCCAACCGGCAGAAGTTTCTTACGGAGCAGGGCTACGCCTACCATATCGAACACTGGGAGGACGCGTGATGCCGAACTCCGACCGCCTGTTTCAGTACTTACTCGAGCTGAATGATGAGTCCTTCTTCTCCCTCTACCGCAACTATCGCGGCCCGATTCATACGCCGTATAACAAGCACGATCTCATAACCGAACTTCGGGATTTTCTCGCCCGGCCGGACACGCTGGAGCGCATCGCGCAGGTGCTGGACGCCACCGATCGCATCGTGTTGTCGGCGGTAGATCTACTGAACTCGCCGGACGAAGCGTCACTGCAGCGGTTTCTCGACGGAGAACTGGAGCCATCAGCGCTGCGCACCCGCATTCTCAACCTACAGGACCGACTTCTCCTTATTGAAGGTCCCGCCCCGAGGAGCCTTCAGCTCAACCCGGTTGCGGCGGACCGACTGCGCGCTGCCGGGCTCGGAGCGCATACCCTGGTGGCGGGAACGGAGATTCCCGCCCGGGACAGGATGGAGGCCGCCGGTCCGCCGTGGCTCACGATCCCTTTCGTGACGGCACTCTACTCGTTTCTCCGCGATACCGGCGATCTCTTCACCCGTACCGGATCGATCCGCAAGCGCGCGTCCAACGGTTTGGAAGCGCAGTTTGGTACCCTCCTCCTGGAAGAGGCCGGCGCAGTTCGCCTTCGCACGGCGGTGGGGGTCCTTGAGACGGCGGGGCTCGCGCGCCGGGAGGGCGAACGGGTGCTCCTTCGTCCGGAAAGCTGGGAAGAATTGGGCTCCCTCCCCGATCGCTGGATTCAGACCCTGCTGTGGGGCGCGGCGCTCACCAGCTCGGTGGAGCGGATGTTCGAGTACGCCGAGTTGTTGCTGGAGTTTATTGAGGCGGTGACGCCTGCTCGGGAGTTTACGCTGGGAGAGCTGGTGCGCTTGATACAGCTCACCGGAAACGGAATGACCCTCCCCATCGATCGGGATACGGTCTTTCGTCTGGTGGATATCGGCGTACTTGTTGCACGGGACGTTGAGAACGATCCCCAATCGCCGCGGTTCCATCTCAACCCGTCGGTACCTACCCTCATTTCCGGTGACTACGCCGGAAGCGGTGAGATTCGGGTACAGGCCAACATGGAGATATCCCTCCCCCCAGGGGTGAGCTACGCCCATGCGCTCACGGTAGCGCAGATTGGGGAGCTCATCCGCTATGATGTCGTTCCCAGCTTTCGGCTCTCTGATGCATCCATCGCGGCGGCGCGGCGCGACGGCCTCGACCGCCCCTTTGAGCAGCTCCAGGAGATCGCCGGTGAGCTCCCCCAGAACGTTCGGTTCCTGATACAGCGGTGGCAGGAGCGGGCCGGAGCGGTTCGGCTCCTCCGCGGGCTCCTTCTTATCGCCGGGGCGGAGGAAGCGGCGATACTCCAAGGCTCGCCGGAGTTTGGGGAGCTCCTGCGGGAAGAGGTGGCGCCGGGGGTATTTCTCCTGAAAGATGAATCCCGCCGGGTGGAGCGGCTGTTGGGCAAACTCGAGCTGGGAACGGCCACTATGGTGGAAGGGCAGCGCCCGGTGGACGTGGATGTCCCGGATTATGCGCGCCTCTACCAGCGGTACCAGCAGCCCGCGATTCGGTCAAGCCGAGGCGTACCGTCAGTGGCGGAGTCCTCGGCGGATGCCGGCGCACAGGCCGCCGGGGATGGCGGTGCCGCAGAGGTTGGCGGTGCCGTCGGGGATGATCTGATCGGAAGCCTGAAAGAACAGCTCCATCGCCAGGACCTTCCCGAGGATATTCGGCAAGAGCTGGAGCTGCGAATCGAGCGGAAGCTCATTCTGTTTCCCGAACAGATTCGGGGAGACGTGATCCCCCAATACGGCACGGAAGCGCGCGGCCTGGACTATCTCGGGAAAATTCGCCTCATCGAACAGGCGATCGCCAACGGCGATTTGCTGGAGATTATCACGCGATCCGCCGCGGGATCGCCGCAACGGGTGATGGTGCAGCCTCGGGAGGTGGTGGAGCGTGGCTCAGATTTGATGCTCCGGGCGCGGCAGGAACCGGACCATCAGGCGATTCGCATCCGTATTCGCCGCATCTCTCTCGTGCGCCGACTCAGCGGGACGCTGCTCCGTCGTTCCGGCAGCTCCTAAGCGGGAAACCGCCCCTCTTCCGCCAGAACGCGTCGAAAGAGACGATTCTGCGCCTCCGCCTGCACGGCGAACATCTGCTCACCGTTGATCGTCTTGC
Source organism: uncultured Spirochaeta sp. (assembly GCA_964575075.1). Taxonomy (GTDB): domain Bacteria; phylum Spirochaetota; class Spirochaetia; order DSM-27196; family Alkalispirochaetaceae; genus Alkalispirochaeta. The sequence goes on from CAZNRF010000069.1 coordinate 2,826, forward strand.
ACCCCGCCGCGGCAGCTCTCCGCAGAAGCGCCGTCTCTGCCGGTGTGTAGATAACGTCGTAGACGATCTCTGTTCCTGCAAAGGGGTAGCCCTGGCTCGGATCTCCCTCTACGGAGTGGCTCATGCCCACCGGGGTGGTCTGCACGATAAGATCAAGCGAGCCTGCCGGACAGGTACGCAGATCCGCGAGCGCGTGTGCCATCGATGGGTCCAAACCCAGGTCCGAGAGAAGATACTGCGCCCGCTGTTCCGTGCGGTTGTACACCTCTACCTGCCAGCCATGCGCTCGCAACCCTACCACGGCGGCTCGCGCGGCACCCCCGGCACCAATCACCGCCGCCTGCCGCCCATCACCGGCACCGGCGAGCTCCGTGAGCGGCGCCATGAGGCCTTCCACATCGGTGTTGTCCGCCCACCAGCGCCCCCGGCCGTCGCGGATGAGTGTGTTGGCAGCGCCCACCAGACCGGCCTCTTCTGAGACACCGCCCGCATCCTCGGCCAGAGCGGCGCGCAACGCCGCGGTTTTGTGCGGCACCGTTACGGAGGCGCCAAGGATCGGCAGCTCCCGGGCAAGCGCAAGAAACTCGTTGAAATCGTCGGCCCGCACCGGAATGTAGAGGGCGGATACTCCCTCTTCCTGGAATCGTCGATTGTGATACGCCGGCGACTTGGAATGGGCGATCGGGGAGCCAACCACCGCAAATACCGGAGGCGTGTCGTCCGGAGAGGCCACCTGGTAGGTCTGCGCCAGCGCTTGTGGAGCGATCTGGCCGGCAGCCGCAGGTGCTCCCTCGGAATCAGAGGCGTAGGTCCAACTGGAGCCGAAATGCCGCGGCGCCACCCGGGAGGGAACGCCGTACTCTCCCATCGCGATCCATACGGCGGCCCGGCCCGGCATTCGCCGCTGGAACTCCCGCGCCGCCTGTAGCAGATGGGTTGTATCGAGAAGCGTGTTGCACTCGATCGCAAGCTTGGGTATCTCCCGCGCGCCGGCGGCCAGGCGGGCCATGAGTTGACCTATTTCGTCTTTATCGGCAACAGCACCATGAAATGATCTGATGACCTGTCCTCCGGCGGCCTCCTGCCGCCGCCCGAGCTGAACCCAGTCCGGGTGCGTAGTTCGATCCAGTTCCAGATCCAGGTACTCCGGTTGCAGCGCAGTCACGAGCCGGGAGAACAGAAAAAGCCGCTGGCCATCGTCACCTTCCCACGCACCAAAATCCTGGCGACGCCGGATCGTGAGAATCGCCGGCAGCTCTTCCCGCCGGCGAGCCCACCACTCACCGATCGCCTCCACTGAGCGCTCCGCCGGCCTCAAGAGGTCGATGCGGAGCTCCACCATAGAGACCCACCGCCGGTTGCGGGACAGTTGTCCGGTCCACTCCTCAAGGGTGGAACCGGTAAGGCACAGACAGATCATAGTTCTCCTCGGGCAATAGTATGGCCGATCCCCGCGAATCGTGCCTACCAAAACAGCCCGACCACCGACAGATGTCGGAGACCGGGCTGAACCTCGAGGGACCGGGGGTCCCACCGGAATGTGACGGCGCGCCTCGACGAGCGGCCGCAGCGGGCACGTGGCCGCCGCTGGGACGGAACCGCCGCTGAGACGGTGCCGCCGCTATGACGGAGCCGCTGCCGGCACCCGGCAGCGGCCGCGCCCCTGGGTAATACTACCGCTGGTAGAGCTTGCGCGCGGTGTAGTGGGTGTGCAGATACTGGTGGGACTTTTCGCCGAGGGGCTCACCAAGAAAGTTCTTGTAGATCGCCTGGATCTGCGGGTTGTCGTGGCTGCAGCGGGCAACCGATTGCTCGTCGTCGTTGTAGAGTCCGGCAATTCGTTTGCGGCGCACCTCGTCAGTGGCTCCGTAGGGCTGCCCACCGCCGCCGACGCATCCTCCGCGACACGCCATGATCTCGATGAAATGCCACGGCGGGTCTTGTCCCGCATCCTCGGCAGCCTTGATTCGGTTCATGACCTCTGAAGCGTTCCCCATCTGGTGGGCCACCGCCACCCGAACCTCATTGCCCTCAATATCAACCACCGCTTCTTTGACACCTTCCAGACCACGTACCGGTTCAAACTCAACGCGGGCCATATTCTTACCGGTGATAAAGTTGTAGGCACTGCGCAGCGCCGCCTCCATGACGCCACCGGTGGCACCAAAGATCGTACCCGCACCGGAGTAGATACCCAAGGCAGGATCCGCCTCTTCATCTTCGAGCTCGGAGAACTTGATGCCGGCGCTCTTAATCATTCGGGCAAGCTCGCGGGTGGTAATCACCACATCCACGTCCTTCTGCCCGCTGGAGTACATATGCTCATCCCGGGTGATCTCATATTTCTTGGATGTGCAGGGCATGATCGATACGTGGAAGATCTCATCCGGCTTTTTGCCGATCTGCTCGGCGTAATAGCTCTTCACCATAGCGCCCATCATCATCTGAGGACTCTTGGCGGTAGAGAAGTTGGGGATCATTTCCGGGTAGTACTTCTCCATATAATCCACCCAACTCGGGCAGCAGGTGGTGATCATCGGAAGCTTACCGTTACCTTTTGCGAATCGTTTCACAAACTCGCTGGCCTCTTCCATGATCGTGAGGTCAGCGGCAAAGTTGGTATCGAATACGGTATCGAACCCGAGGCGTCGGAGGGCGGCGTAGAGCTTACCGGTTGAGATTTCGCCCGGTTCGTATCCAAACGCTTCACCCAAAGACACCCGTACCGCTGGGGCCACCTGAGCCACGCTGGTCTGCGTGCCGTTGCGGAGCGTACGAATCACCTTGCGAGTCTCGTCTTTCTCGTAGATCGCTCCCACGGGGCAGTGAGCTGAACATTGGCCGCACTTGATACAGGGCGTCTCGTTGAGCGCGATATCACCGGCGGGCTTCATCTGGGTATCGTCCCCACGGCCGATAAACTCGAGAGCCCACACGTTCTGCATCTGCTGACAGACGTTTACACAGCGACCGCACTTTACGCACTTCTCCGGGTCCAAGACGATGGAGGGCGTAGAGTCATCCTTTTCGATCTCCGGCACATTCATCTCATACGGTATCTCCCGGATTCCGAACTCCGCCGCCAGCCGCTGCAACTCACAGTTCTGGTTGCGCGGGCAGGTGAGGCAGCTGTTGGGATGTGTTGAGAGAATAAGCTCGATCACCGTTTTGCGCACCTGGTGGAGCTCGGAGTCATGGGTGATCACCTTCATCCCCGGCTGCACGCTCGTGGCGCAGGCGCGCATCATCTTGGGAGAGCCTTCAATCTTGGTTACGCAGATCCCGCACGCCGCCCACGCCGGAAGATCCGGGTGGTAGCACAGGGCGGGAATCTGGACGTTGGCTTCCTTCGCGGCGTGGTAGATGCTGGTTCCCTCTGGAACGCGCGTCTCAATACCGTTAATTTCGCAGGTTATATCTTTCATAGGTCCTATCTCCTCGTTACCGACGTACCACGGCGCCGAACTTGCACGCCTCATAGCATTCGCCACACTTGATACAACCGGACTGGTCGATTTCGTGTACTTGTTTCCGCTCACCACTGATCACATTTACCGGACAACGTCGGGCGCAGAGCGTACAGCCGATACACTTGTCCGGCAGGATGAAGTACTGCACCAGATCCTTACATACCCCTGCAGGACACTGCTGTTCGGTGATATGAGACTCAATTTCTTCCCGGAAGTAGCGAATCACCGACAATGCAGGGTTGGGAGCCGTTTGTCCCAGTCCGCACAGCGATGCCCGCTGCATCGCCAGACCGATCTCCGCAATCTGATCCAGATGCTCCGGCTTCCCCTGTCCCTTTGATATTTTCTCCAGAATCGTGTGCAGTTTGCGTCCACCGACTCGGCAGGGCGCACACTTTCCGCAGGATTCCTCAACGGTAAACTCCAGGTAGAACTTCGCCACATCGAGCATACAGTCATCTTCGTCCATGACGATCATGCCGCCGGAGCCCATAATCGACCCCAGTTCCTGCAGGTGCTCGAAATCGATGGGAACATCGATGAAATCGGCGGTGATTACCCCCCCGGAGGGGCCACCGGTCTGCACCGCCTTGAACGCCTTCCCGTCGGGGATTCCTCCGCCAACGTTGTAGACGATGTCGCGCAGCGGCGTTCCCATCGGCACTTCCACCAAGCCTGAGTTCCGGATTTTGCCGGTCAGCGCAAAGACCTTGGTGCCTTTACTTGGACCGTTTCCGATCTTGGCAAACCAGTCACCACCTTTGGTGATGATCACCGGAATGTTGGCCCACGTTTCTACGTTGTTAATAACGGTGGGTTGATTCCAGAGCCCCTTCACCGCCGGAAAGGGAGGACGGGGCCGCGGCATGCCGCGCTCTCCTTCAATGGACGCCAGGAGGGCGGTCTCTTCACCACACACAAACGCCCCGGCTCCCAGACGAATCTCCACACTGAACGAGAAATCGGTACCGAGGATGTTATCCCCGAGTAAGCCCATTTCGGTGGCATCCTCAATCGCTTTCTGCAACCGTCGGATCGCCAGCGGATATTCGGCGCGGATGTAGATGTACCCGGCGTTGGCCCCCACGGTGTATCCGGCGATCGCCATCGCCTCCAGCACGTTGTGGGGATCTCCCTCGAGAATGCTCCGGTCCATGTAGGCACCGGGGTCTCCCTCGTCGGCGTTACAGACGACGTACTTCTGACCACCCTCCACCTGCTTGGTGAACAGCCACTTCTTGTGGGTGGGAAAACCTGCGCCTCCGCGTCCGCGTAGTCCCGACTTCTCCAGCTCCGCAATGACATCATCGCCGCTCATCTCGGTGAGAACCTTTTCCAGAGCGGCGTAGCCGTCCCGGGCGATGTACTCGTCAATACTCTCGGGATTAATGAAGCCGCAGTTTCGCAGAACGACGCGCACCTGCTTCTGGTAAAAGCTGATGTCGTCAATCTTGGCGTTTTCCTTGCTACCCTCTTCCTGATACAGGAGGCGGTCTACCGGACGGCCCTTTACTACGTGTTCGGCGACCAGCTCTTTCGCATCATCCGGAGTAACCTCAACGTAGAACGCCTCGTCCGGCAGCACTTTCACGATCGGTCCCTTTTCACAGAAACCGAAACACCCGGTCTTTACGACCTGTACGTCTTGTTTGGCACCAGCCGCATCCAGCTCGTCCAGGAGGTTGTTATAGATATCGTCGGCTTTGCTGGACATACATGCTGTCCCGCCGCAGACCAGAATATACTGATTGTATGCCATCTCACTCTCCCTGCTTTCCGTCTTCTACGATGTCCGCAGCGGGACGATCGAAGATATGCTCATTTACGAGTTCTTTCCCCATTACGTGCCGGCGCACGATCGTTCGAGCCACAGAAGGACTCACCGTCCCGTAAATCACCCGCGGCATATCCGGGACGCGCACCTCAACGGTGGGTTCGGCGTGTTCCAGCCCCATACCACCAACCTGCCGGACCGCCACGTTGGTAAGTCCTTGGGTTTCAAGCTCCTCAACAAACGCTTTCAATGTGTCCTTGGCGCCGGCGGCAATGCCGCTGGTACCCATACTGACGATGATGTCAGCGGTCTTGTTGTCCGGGGAACGCATGTCCATCTGCTGTCGCTTGGACTCCCGCAGTTTTCTCAGTTCTTCCAATGTCATCTTTGCCATTACACAGCCTCCGTATCGTCTAAGCTCTCTTCTTGAGCCGCCAGGTATTCCCACAACAGCGTCTGCGACCCGACGGTATCGATCTCTCCCAGAGCATCCACCAGGTCGCTCCGGACCACCTCGTACCGCGCGTCACCACGACGACGCCGAATCACCATCTCATAATCACCAGCAAAGCAGAGTGCCTGCTGAAACACGGTCGGCAGATCCCCTGTGGGAGGGAGATCCAGATGATCCCCCGGGACACTCAGGGCAAGCTCCGTACCCTCTCCCGGTGCGCTCTCCAAAGAGAACGTTCCTCCCGTGGCATCCACCATCTGCCGCAGGAACGGTATGCCCAACCCCACCGGCCGGTGGGGATGTTTTACGCCGTCGGTGAAAAACGGATCCTGCGCGCGTTGCAGCGTCTCCGCATCCATCCCGGTACCGTTATCCACAACGGCGATACGCATCTCTCCGTCCGTTTCCGCAAGCTCAACGACGATGCGGGTTGCCCTCGCCTCGACGGAGTTCTGAACTACGTCGAGCAGGTAGTCTCCCACCGTGTAGTGCAGATCACTGCTCCTCGCGGTGCTTGGCGAGAATCTCCGGCAGGCCGCCTTTCTTGAGCTTGCCGTATACCTCGTCGTTCACCATGACCACCGGCGCCAGGCCACAACATCCAACGCAGCGCACCGACTCGAGGGTGAACATCTCGTCATCAGTTGTCTCATTTATACCAACGCCGATGAGATTCGTAATCTCGTCGATCAGATCCTGACCACCTTTAAGGTAGCAGGCGGTACCCATGCACACCTGGAGCTTGTTCTTTCCAGGCTTTTCGAGTTTGAAGTAGTGGTAAAACGTGATCACGCCGTAGATCTTGGCTAAGGGAACATCCATTACCCGGGCAAGCTCCTGGGCTTCCGCTCGGGGGATGTAGCCGTAGATCTGCTGCATCTTGTGCAGCACCATGATCAGGTTGCCAGGCTTCTCGCGCCACTCTTCCACAAACGATAAAAGTTCTTCCGGCAGCTTCACTGCCTGCAAGGCCTCAGTAGCCATGACGGATCTCCTGTTATTAGTGTTGGTCTTGTCGGAATTGTAATTCAGTTTCTATCTAAAGACAAGTACGGCACAATAAAATGGTTTATATCACATAAAAGATGCTGAAGAAATTTTTTTGTATGGGGTAGGCATTCTGCTGCATCTTTTGCTATTTTATGTGATTGAGGGTGCAAATATATGGAGACTAAAATCAACCGCGGGATAGTATTGCGATTGGCAAAGTACTTAAGAGTACTTCATAAGTTAAAAAGCCTCGGTTTTGTGAAGGTTTTTTCAAACAATCTCGGTGATGCCATCGGGGTAACACCGGCGGTTGTGCGAAAAGACTTTTCTACGATCAATATTCCGGGGAACAAACGGGGCGGCTACAACATAGATGTAATCGTTGAAGAAATAGAGAAAGTCCTCGGCAAAGAGGAACGCCAGCGGGTGGTCGTACTCGGCTGCGGCAAGATCGGCCAGGCATTGATGACGTATCCCGAGTTCGGCCGAGAAGGAATCGAGGTGGTCGCCGGATTCGACGTCGACCCCGAAGTGATCGACCCGAGCGCCGGTATTCCGATTCTCCCCATGGAGGAGTTTTCGGAGTTCGTGGGACGCCGCGACGTAAAAGTGGCCGTCCTGGCGGTACCGGACAGCGCCGCCACGGAAGTCTTCGAGCGGATTACCGACGCGGGGATTCCGGGAGTGCTCAACTTCACCTCGGTGGAACTTAAATGTACAAAGTGCGACTTTGAAAACTGCCCGGTGCGCTGCGTGGTACAGAACGTGAACATCGGTCTGGAGATCGAAAACCTCTTTTACCTGGTTCGGATGAAAGATTCCGGTGTCCTCGAGGATAACCGTCCCCGAGAGACCAGTACGGCGGAATCACATACCCAGGCGGGATGAGGACTCACCGGTGACCCTGAAGGAATGCGCCCGCCGCGTCACGGCGGAATGGATCATCTCTGGGGATGACTCCGTTGAATTCCACGACGTGGTCGTTTCCGACCTCATGAGCGATGTACTCGTGACCGAGCATGAAGACTTCCTGCTGGTCACCTCATTGGCTTCGGAGCAGGTCGTTCGCACGGCCGACATCGTCGACGCCCGCGCCGTTCTGCTGGCGAACGGCAAGCGCCCCCAGCCGGCACTCAAGCAACTCGCCGAGTCTCAAGGCATTCCACTTCTTACGAGCAATCTTTCCACGTTCGACATCTGCCGCGCCCTGGCGGGCTGCAAAGACGAGTCATAGCGATGAGTCGCGGCGGTCCGATTCCGATTGACACCGACGTCCCCTCGCCGATTATTACGGAACTGATCTATCGTCTCAAAGTACGGGACGTTATGACCCGGGACGTAAAAACGTGCGGTGTCGAGGACTCCATCCGGGACGCGCAGCACACGATGAAAGAGAACGGGATCACCGGTGTTCCAGTGGTGAGCGATTCCCGCCTGTTGGGTATCGTGAGCATGGATGATGTGATTCGTGCACTGGAAGACGGCCGTATCGACCAGCCGGTACCCCACTACATGACGCGCTCGGTTATCGTACTGGAAGATGATATGCCCCTCTCCTTCGGTATCTCGTACATGGAAAAGTATCGCTACGGACGGTTCCCGGTACTGGATGCGGGCAAGAATCTGGTCGGTATCGTTACCAGCCGGGACATCATCATTGCGCTGCTATTGGAAATCAACAAAGAGGTACAGCGGTTTGAGGATACCACCCGTCAGGCGGAGACGGACGGTCGCGGCTTTCGACTGGAGTACACGACCCGAAAGTTCGACTTCGAGATGGCAGGCCGGCTTTCCACGGAAACGAAAAAGCTGCTGAAAGAACGAAAGCTCCCGCCAAAGATCATGCGGCGCGTGGCGGTGGCCACCTACGAGCTGGAAATGAACCAGGTCGTACACTCGGTGGGCGGCACGGTACGGGTCACGTTCGAGCCGGATAACCATGAAGTTACGATTGTTGCCCAGGACAACGGCCCGGGAATCGAGAGCGTGGAGGATGCCCTGGATGAGGGATTTTCCACCGCCAATGAGTGGATCCGATCCCTCGGATTTGGAGCGGGCATGGGACTACCCAATACGCGCCGCGTCTCTGACACCTTCGACATCTCTTCCAGCCCCGAGGGTACCCTCGTGCGGGCGACGATACATATACCTACGGAGGATTCCGATGCAGCTCTCTGACCTTCCCGGCGCCCTGGATCTGTCTGTTATTCAGGATCAGTATGAGGATCGTGAACTTCGAGGGGCCTACACCTCGGACCTTCTCAGTGATGTGATGGCTAACGCCGACGAGGTGGATGTACTCGTGACGATTCAGTCCCACAAGAACACGGTGGCCGTAACCACCCTGGTGGGGGCCGCGGTGATTCTGGTATGTAACAACCGTCCCGTTCCGGACGACATGGTTGAGGCAGCCCGAAGCGAATCGGTGGGAATTTTTCGCTCTTCCCGAAGCCAGTTTGAGATCTCCGGGGAGCTCTACCGTCTTATCACCGCACCGTGACCGTTCGGGCTGACCTACATAACCACTCCTGTCTGAGTCCCTGCGGTGATCTGTACGCGAGTCCCTCGGCGATGGCACGCACCGCCCGGAGCCGCGGAATCGATCTCATGGCACTCACCGACCATAACAGCGCCCGCAACACTCCCGCGTTCGCGGAGGCGTGCCGGCGAGAGGGGCTGCAGGCGCTGTTTGGAACCGAGACGACCTCCCGAGAAGAGGTGCACATCCTCTCGCTGTTTCCAACCGTTGAGGCGGCCACGGCATGGGGCCCCTGGACTTCTGAGCCGCTCCCGGACGTTGCTC
>CAZNRF010000070.1:0-12239 GCA_964575075.1 uncultured Spirochaeta sp.
ACCACCGAGATCATCCGATGGATCACCGTCGCTCCCTGCCCATTATCGTCGGCCGCGAAGCGCTGCGCCATTTTTGCCGGATCAAAGAAGAGCGTTGCCACCATGGACAACAGCACGATTCCCAGGACGACATCGAACACGCGCTGATCCAGCTCCGCCGCCACCGAGGCCCCCACGATGGAGCCGGCGAAAGCGGGAAGCAGCATCGGGAGCGCCTCTTTCAGGACGAACACCTTCTTCTGTCGGAACCGCGCGGCGCCGACGAGAGATTGCATCACCACCGCTACCCGGTTGGTGGCGTTGGCAACCGGTGAAGAAAGCCCGGCAAAGAGCAGCGCCGGAATCGCGAGGAGGGATCCTCCCCCGGCGAGGGTGTTAATGAATCCGGCGATCACACCGGCAACCAGAATAATCACCAGTTGTAGGACGTTGAGATCCAACACATTGGGCATACCCCAGCGTACCCTGAGCCACGTATTCTTGCTATAGTGTAGTTATGTCTGAACTATGCATTATTGTAGGGTGCGGCCCCACCATGGGACGGCACATCGCGCTCACCTTTGCGGCGGAAGGATTTGACCTGGCGTTAGTGGCGCGCTCGGAAGACGCGCTCACCGCGATCGCCGAGGAAGCTTCCGGCGCCGGTGCCGGGACCGTTACCACCGCCACTGCCGACGTCACCGACGAAGAATCGATCCGCGCAGCCCTGAAGACGATCCAAGACCAAATGGGCGTGCCGGCGGTTGTCATTTACAACGTGGCCACCATGGTGCAGACGCCACCGAGCGAGCTCACCGCACAGGAGGTGATCGATACGCTCCCGGCGATGTTCTTCGGCGCCCTTTACACAACCGCCGCCGTCTTGCCCGGCATGAGGCAGCGCGGTTCCGGCACACTCCTGTATACCGGAGGTGGATTCGGCATCCTCCCGGCAACTTTCACCGCTTCACATTCGGTGGGGAAGGCGGCCCTGCGCAACTGGGTACAGAACCTGCACGCCGAACTCACCCCGGAAGGGATCAACGTAGCCACCGTCACGATCACCCGCCCCGTCACCGAAGGCGGTACCTATGATGGCGCCACCATCGCCGGACACTATCTCGATTTTCACCGGCAAGCTACCACCCGTCCCCGTGAGGAATGGGAGTGGGAGATCATTCACCAGGAGTTGTAACGCTCCTGGTTGTCATCGCCTGCGGATGCGCCGGTGGCGGGAGGCGCGGACGGTACCGCGGTGGCGCACCGCGGAGCCGTGAGTTCGATTGTACTTGCTCCTGCCGGTCGATGCGGGTAGGGTAGCGCCGGATGATACAGATTCCCCAGCGTTTCTCATTTGTACCTCGTCTGTTGCACATGGCGCTGCCGATCGCGTTGCAGACGCTGATGATGACCTCCCTCAATCTGGCGGATACCTTCATGGTGGGTCAGCTGGGGGAGGTGCAGATCGGTGCGATCGCCCTGGGGAATCAGATCTTCTTTTTGCTGCTGCTGTTTCAGCTGGGGGTGGGTACCGGCGGCGCCGTGTTCGCCTCCCAGTTCTGGGGGCGGGGAGATGTCCCGGGGCTTCGTCGGTCTCTCGGGCTCTCGCTGGTGTTGGCCGTAGCGGGAGCGCTGGTGTTCACCGTGGCGGCGGTGGGTATGCCGGCGGCGATCCTTTCGGTGTTTACCAACGATCAGCTGGTGATCGATGAAGGGGTGTCTTATCTGCGGGTGGTCGCGGCGAGCTATGTGTGTACTGCGGTGAGTCTGGCTTACACCCACAGTCTCCGGAGTGTGGGAGATACCCGCTTGCCGATGTACGTCTCCGGGGTTTCCATCACACTGAATATCGTCGGGAATTACGTGCTGATCTTTGGCGCCCTGGGGCTCCCGGCGATGGGCGTGGCGGGAGCTGCCCTTTCCACCGCGATCGCGCGCTTTCTGGAAATGGTGATTATCCTGGTGGTGGTCTACCGACGGCGGGGACCGGTGGCGGCATCGATCTCCGAGCTGGTGGACTGGAATCGGGACTTTGTGACGAGGTTTCTGGGCCGAGCCGGACCGGTGGTGGTCAACGAGATCCTGTGGTCCACGGGTTTTACGATGTATACCGTGGTTTTCGGCCGCATGGGGACCAGTTATCTCGCGGCGTACAATATCAGTGATACCGTGGGACGACTGCTACTGGTCGTGTTTATCAGCACCGCCCACGCCACGGCGGTGGTGATCGGCAACGAGATTGGTGCCGGTCGAGAGGGCGAGGCGTACCGCATGGGTAACGAAATCATGCGGCTGGTGCCGTTTGTTTCTACCGTTGTGGGAGTTCTTGGATTCTTTGTGGTCGCCCCGTTGGTGCCGTACCTGTTTGAGATCTCTTCGGAGGTTCGCGGGCTGGTCCGGCAGTTTTTGCGGCTGTTCTGGGTGGTGAGGGTGGGAAGGACGGTAGAGCGCCACGGGTTCGTCGGGATTCTGCGTGGCGGCGGCGACACGCGCTACGCCCTGGCGATCGATATCATTCCCCTGTGGGGAATCGGCGTTCCGGCGGCGATGATCACGGGGCTGGTGCTGGGGTTGCCGGCGCCGGTGGTGTATCTGGCGCTCAACTTTGAGGAGCTCAGCCGGCTGGTGGTGGGATGGCGCCGGGTGAAGTCTGATGCGTGGGTTCACGACTTGACCACCCCGGCCTCGGCGCCGCTCCCGGGTATTGAAGCCGCGGTTGCACCGGAGGTGATCGGCGGCGAGAGTTCGCCACCGCGTTTCGAGCCGGGGGAACCGGAAGCGTAGGGAGGGCCGGTCCCGACAGACGTGCCGGAAACCCTTGTCGAAGCATTATATATCTAATAAGTTTTATATATGAACTATGACGTTATCGTAATTGGATCGGGACCCGCCGGGCTTGAAGCGGCGCGCAAGACGGCGGCGGCTGGAAAGAACACAGCGGTTGTGACGGCAACGCCACCGGGGGGCCGCGCCACGGTGGGGAGCCTGCTGCCGAGTAAAGGCTGGTTGTACCACGCGCACCATGCGGGAAAGACCACAAGCGAGGATATTCCCGCCGCGGCGGCGCGGGTGCGGACAACGGTGTCTGATCGGGTGGCCTGGACGCGCTCAGCACTCTCCGAGGCGGGCGTTACGGTGATCGCCGGGAAGGCGATGCTCACCGGCTCCAACTCAGTTACCGTCGAGCCTAGGGATGCGGAATCGGGCCAAGCCAAAGCACAGGTCCTGACGGCGACGGCAGTGGTGATCGCAGCTGGCTCGGAGCCGATCTTCTTTCCAGGAGTCAAACCCGATGGCTCCCGGATTATCGCCCCTCGCCACACCCAGCACCTCAGCGAGCTCCCGGGATCACTGGTAATGGTCGGGGGCGGCGTGACCGGTGTGGAGTACTCCAGCGTTTTTGCTCGCATGGGAACATCGGTGACGATGCTCAGCTATGATCCTCTGTTGCCGCGCTCCGACCGGGAGTACGTCGGCCGACTTCAGGACACCCTCCGGACACTGGGAATCGAAATCGAAACCGGGGTGGCCGTGGAACAGGTGGAAAACACCGGTGAGGGGGTGCGTGTTACCCGCCGCGGCGGAGGAACGGTGGAGGCCGATTACGCGTTTATCGCCACCGGTCGCGCCGGAGATCTTACCTTCTTCGGGGAGGGTGCGCCGGAGCCGGCACGCACGCCGGATGAGCGTTTCCTGGCCGTTGATGAAATGGGTCGCACCAGTGTGCCGGGCCTATTTGCCTGCGGAGATATAACGGGAGCTCCCCGGACGGCGAACAAGGCGGTGCTGCAGGGTCGCCGCGTGGCGGAGGCGATCCTCTCGGAGGCGGTCCAATCCGACGGAAGCGGGGCGCCCCGCTCTGCCCGCCAGGCGCCGCGGGAAGGCGCGGAGTGGGTGATTGAGGCGGTTTACACGGAGCCGCAGCTCGCGCAGATTGGCCTGGTACTGGAGCTGGCGGAGCGATCCGATGTGAAGGTGGTGCGCAAGAGCTACGCCTCCTCGATGCTGAGCCAGGTCCATGGGTCGGCGGGTGGCGAAGTCAAAATATGGACTGATTCCTCCGGAGTGATCCTGGGGGCTGCCGCGTTTGGGGAAGCCGCCTCGGAGGTTCTGGCTCCGGTACAGGTGGCGATGCAGAACGGAAACTCCCTATCGGAGCTGGAATCTGTGCCGTTCGCGTATCCAAGTATCTCGGAGGTTGTTACTTTTTAGGCATGAAGAGGATAGAACCGTACCGGACGATTCTGGATCTCCTGCGGGTACTCCCGGCGGTAGATTGCCAGAATCGTCTTATGGGCGTGAGCGATCGCGATCTGTCCATGGCGCTCATCTACGCATCGGATCAGGAATGCGAACAGGTACTCTCTCACGTGGGCGGCAGCAAAGGACATCGGGTTCGTCTGGAGATCGCCCGCTGCCGCCGCAGCAGAACGCAGCGCCTCCATTATGAAACGGCGGTGACGGTAGTGGTTAAGGCACTGCAGGGCGCGCGGGTCACCGCTCCAAAGAGCTATTATCGTCCTTCGCGGACCGTGCCTCGCGCGTGATCAGAACGCGATAGACCACCCCCTGGCCAAAGACGGAGACTCCGGCATTGAGAATCACCAGCCCGGCGGTGCCCATCAGAAACCAGGGGGTATCCGCCGCTTTTGCGATAATCGCCTGCCCCACTACGGAGACTCCGGCCCCGATGAGCACCAGTCCGGATATACTGAAGATGAGCCATCTGCGTGTAAGATTCCGTTGATTCTGCATGTTTCTTATTGCCCCAACATCTGCGCAAAGTCTCCGGTAAACTCCAGTGATGAGACGGTTCGGGCCACCCGCTCCCGACGCCGGAGCAGATCTTCCCGAAAACCGAGTACCATTCCGAAGCCGATCACATCTTCTTGCTCGTGGACAACGGCGATCATGCCGGAAAGCTCGTCCTCAGCGTCGTCGAAGACAATGGTGGCGATCTCTCGACCCCCGAAGGATTGAACGTCCACCTGGCCATCACGAATCTCCCCGGACTGGGCGATCATGTTTTCGAACAGGCCGTCGGCGATACTTTCGACGTCGTCTATCGGGATTCCCATCATCGCCATAAACATTGACGGAAGCACGCCCATGACGAGGACTGTATCGCCGGGCTGCAGGTCCGGTTGATCTCGATTCAACTGATCGCCCAGCGCCTCCCGGCTCACGACCACGGGTGATTCATCCTGCTCAATCACGAACCACTCCTGAGGATAGTAGAACGCGATCTGCGTTGCACCGCTCTCATATCGACGATAACCCGCCGGAGGGGTCCCCAGCTGAGCCGTGACGATCACCGGCACGACAATAGTGATCATGATCACGAATCCTGCTCGTTTCATACCATTAGCTCTACGGCATTGGGACCGGTTTGTCAAACAAAACCCTTGCACCTCTCGTTTCTCCTGATTATTTTGGTAAGCATCATGGTGGTAACGAAAGACAAGTACATTACGATCGAATATACGTTTTCCGCGCCCGACGGTACGCTCCTGGGCAGCAGTGATTATAGCGGGCCGTTCACCTTTCGGCAGGGCTACGGGGACGTGGTGCCTGGCCTGGATGAACAGGTAGAGGGAGCCAATGTCGGCGAGGAGCTCAGTTTCGTTATTGAGCCCGAGCAGGGCTACGGAGTTCGGGATGAGGAGCAAGTGCGCAGGTATCCCAAGGACGCCCTCCCCCTCGGAAGAGAGCCGGAGCCGGGGCTGAGGGTGAACCTCGGCGGAACAATAATGATCATCACCGACGTCACGGATTCTGAGATCGTACTGGACGGAAATCACCCGCTGGCCGGTATTCCGCTACATTTCGAGGTTCGGATCACTGATATCAGTGATGAAGCGCCGGAGGCGTCCGGCGGCTGTGGCTGTGGTGGTACCTGCAGCTGCTGAGTGGAATCTGGGCTGTATACACAATCTTGTTGCAGATCCGGCGCTACTTTCTGCCCCACAAGCAGTTGTAGCGACCGGTACCCCCTTCCAAGAATAAGTCACGGTCACACAACGGAATAGTTCCTCATGTGCAACAACTTCGTGTATACAGCCTTTAGCTTGACACCGACCGACCGTCGGTCTATTCTATAGTCACACCGTCTGAAAGGTATAGGAATGGCAAAAGAGCACGGAGAACGCCGAGACGAGATCATTACCACCGCACAGGCTCTGTTCTTTTCTTTGGGCTATGAGGCGTGTACGATCAATGACATTATCCAGGAAATCGGAATTGCCAAGGGAACGTTTTACCACTACTTCCGAGGCAAACAGGAATTGCTGGAAGCGCTTATTGAGCAGATGAGCGATCAGATTCTCGCGCAAATCAACGCGATCGCCGCCGATACCACGCGCTCCGCCGCCGACCGACTCAGCCACTACTTCCAGGAAAGTCTGGTACTCAAGGCGCAATCCCCGGAGCTCATGGTGGCCGCTCTCGAGACCCTCTACCGGCCTGAGAATATGCTCCTCCGGGTTCAGATGTTCGAATCGTCCAACGCCCGGGTAGCTCCCGTTTTGGCCCGACTCATCCGGGAAGGAACGGACCGCGGCGAGTTCAACGTGTCCGATCCGGCCCTCTGTGGCGAATACATCATTCGCAGTTTCACCACCTTCTCCGACAAAGCGGCACGGATGATCCTCGAGAACAAACACCGCGGCGGGGACTCCACCGAGGCGGCCCGCGCCGAATACCACCGGCTTTTTGATTTTATGGAATGGGCGATCGCCCGGTTACTGGGCGTCGAGGCGGGAACCATTACGCTCACCGATCGAGCAGTAGCGGATTCGTTTTTCGACAGCATTTACCATCATCGCGCCATGAAGAGAGAGGACCACCGATGATTTCCGTTGAGAACGTGCACAAAACATATCAAACCGGCGACACCGCCGTGTACGCGCTGCGTGGTGTCGGGTTGAAGGTCGAAGCGGGAGAATTCCTGGCGATCGCCGGCCCATCCGGCTCCGGCAAGAGCACATTACTGAACATTCTCGGATGCTTAGACCACCCCGACCAAGGGTCAGTCACGATCGACGGCCAGGAGATGGTTGGTCTCGACAAAATCGGTCGAACCTACTACCGGCGAAACCATCTGGGCTTTGTCTTTCAGAGTTTTAACCTGATTCCGGTACTCACCGCCTTTGAGAATGTGGCGTTCGCCCTCAATCTTCTGAACATCCCCGAGGCGGAGATTACCGAGCGGACGATGGCGATCCTCAAGGAGGTAGGGCTTGAGGGCATGGAGCAGCGCCTCCCAAGCAAGCTCTCCGGGGGGCAACAACAGCGCGTAGCCGTGGCCCGTGCGCTGGTGAAGAACCCTCGGATTATTCTCGCAGACGAGCCCACGGCCAATCTGGATTCCACCACCGGTGAGGCGATACTCGATACGATGCGCGCGCTCAACGAGCGCCACGGTACAACCTTCATCTTTTCCACCCACGATCCGATGGTGATGGATTTCTCCCGCAGACTGGTTGAACTCCGGGACGGCGAGATCACCGCGGAGCGCACGGGAGCGTCCCGATGAAACCGAGGCGGATGATAACCCTTGCTGGTCGCAACCTTCGGCGCCACCGGCGTAGGACGATCATCACCGCCGGAGCCGTAGCCGTGGGACTCATGATGTTTATCGCGGTGGACAGCCTGCTGGTCGGTGTTGAGGAGGAGAGCAACCGAAATCTCATCTGGTACGAGACGGGAGCCGCCCAGGTGATGCACGCCGACTACCTCGACGAACGAGATGAGCGTCCGCTGAAGCACACCGTAGACCGCGCCACGCAGATAGAGACGGCGCTGGAAGCCACGGGACTGAACGCCACCTCTCGGATCGTCTTCTCCGGAGAGCTGATCGTCTATCGAGATCCGTTCCCGGAGGATGGATCGCTGGCGATTACCGCCTACGGAATCGATCCGGAAACGGACGATGAGGTATACCGTCTACCCCAGACCGTCGCGGAGGGATCATTCCTCCAGCCCGGAGCGCATCACGCCCTTCTTGGCGCGTGGTTGGCGGAGGATATCGGGGCCGACGTCGGATATCCGATTACGATTGTTACCCGCACCCGCCATGGATACTACCAGACGATAGATCTGGAGATCGTCGGGATCGTCCATACGCCGAATCCGGTGATCAATCGCACGGCGGTATTTCTCCCGAAAGATATCGCCGCAGACTACCTGCAGATGGATGGCGCGGTCACCGAAATCGCCGTTGCGGGAGGGGCGGGTCGGTCCCTCGAGCAACTCACGATGGAAATGGAGGAACAGATCGCCGGCGTTCCCGATCTTACGGTGGTGGACTGGAGAACGATCGCGGCCGATGTGGTTGCCCTTGGAGAAGCGAAAGAGATGGGCACCGGTATCATCCTGCTATTGGTGTTTGTGATTGCCGCGGTGGGCGTATCAAACACGATCCTGATGTCGGTACTGGAACGCACCCGCGAGCTCGGAATGATGCGAGCGATCGGTATGCGCGATCGCGACGTCTTCTTCACCCTCATTCTCGAAGCCGCGGGCATCGGACTGATCGGCGGGGTCATCGGCATGGTCCTCGGCGCGGGGGTGGTAACCTATCTCGTGGAAATCGGTATCGATTACGGGTCAATCATGCGGGAAACGGACGTCGGATATCGGGTAACCCAGGTGATCTACGGAGCCTGGAATCTGCCGATCTTCGGTCAGGCGTTGGTGGTGGGAATCGGTATCGCCGTGGCTACAGCGATCGTTCCGGTTCGCCGGGCGTTGAAGATGTCGGTAATCGACACCATAAGGAACGGGTGATGAACATTCCAACGTTGGCGTGGCGAAATGTGGGTAGAAACCGGCGCCGCAGCGCGCTGTCGGTCACGGCGATCGCCGTGGCGACGCTGTCGATCGTGATGCTCTTCTCCCTATTAGAGGGAATGAAGCAGGATCTGGAGCATAACCTCACCACGTTCTACACCGGGGATGTAGAAATACGGCACCAAGAGTATGGGCAATATGAACACCTCAATCCGCTGCACCTGTCCGTACCAGATGCGGAGCAAACCCGCCGGACCGTGGCCACCGTGGATGGCGTAACCCAGGCCGTGAACAGAATCACCGTTTCCGGGGCAGTCATGCAAGACGGCGAGAGAATTGGCGTGCAGGCGATGGGGGTGCAATTCGATCGGGAAAGAGAATTCAGTGAAATCCAACGCTACGTGGTCTCCGGCGATTTGCAGCGCATAGCCGATCCCGATCAGTCTACCGATCCGCGGGTTACACCGGTCCTGGTAGGCAACCGCGTGATGGAGCGACTCGGGTTGGCACCGGGAGATCAGTTCACCGTAATCGTCCGTACCGCCACCCGCGGCACCAACGCGATGACGTTTCAAGCGGCGGCGGTAGCAGACTTTCCCGTGCAGTCTCTCAACGAAACCACGTTCTGGGCGCCGCTGGACCGCATCCAACGTCTGGCCCGGATGCGCGGTGAGACGGGAGAAATTCTGGTGAGCCTCACCGACCACGCCAACAGTAACCCTGACCGGCGGGCGCAGGTTCTGTCCGCCATTCGCGCCCGTGTGCCGGACCTCGAGGTGCGCCATTTTCGCGAGATCGAGACTACCTATGGCTTTATGCAAACCGCGTCTAACATCTACAACGTCATCGGCGTGTTTTTCCTGCTGCTGGCCAGTACCGTTGTGATCAATACCACAATGATGGTGATTTTCGAGCGTCGTCGGGAGATCGGTATGATGGAAGCAATGGGAATGCGGTCCAGCGAGCTCGTCCGCATGTTTTTCTACGAAGCGCTCATACTCGGCTTCCTTGGCGCCCTCATCGGTTTGGCAGGAGGTACGGGACTGGCGTTGATCCTGAACCAGGTCGGTATCGATATGGGAACGTCCATGGACAGCGTGGAGTTCGAGATTTCCCCGGTGCTGCATCCGATCGTCAATGTGCGTTCCACACTGCTGGTCTTTGTGGGCGCCGTGGTGGTAAGTGGGGTCACCAGCTATCTCCCCACCCTCAGAATTATCCGTATCGAGCCGGTGGCGGCGCTACGAGAGGAGTAACATGATGAAAACACGTCATATACCACGTTTGGTCGCGATGACGATTATCGCCGTGTTGATGCCGGCGGCGGCCTTCGGGCAAGCCGGGCAGGAGGGACAGGCCGGACAGTCTACCGGGGCTGGACAGTCCGCGGAGGCGGAGGGCCCGCCCCAGTCCGGTGAGGAGATCGTTCGCCGCCTGGAGGCCCACCGCACGTTTGATACCAGCCGGGCAGAGATGACCATGACGGTCAACGACCGCTTCGGTGAGCGGGAGAGCACGATGATCGCCTACAGCCGCGGCGCGGAGGAGGCCCTTATTGAGTTTACCAGCCCCGGTGAGCGCGGTCAGAAGGTCCTGCGCACGGAGAATGAAATCTACCTCTACTACCCCGATGCCGCTGAACTGGTTCGCTTGCAGGGCGCGGCGTTGCGCGAATCGATGCTCGGGTCGGACGTATCGTATGAGGATCTCACCGGGGGCAAAACGCTGCTTGACACCTATGATGTTTCCCTCGAGGGAGAAGAGCAGATCGATGGACACGCCACCTTCCGAGTGGATCTGGAGGCGCGCCGCCGAAACGTTGCCTATCCACGACAGACGATGTGGATCGATCAGGAGTTGTTCGTGGCACGACGAACGGAACAGTACGCCTTGAGCGGTCGTCATCTCAAAACGGTGACCGCCGCTCGGATCGAAATGATCGACGGCACCCCCGTTCCCCTGGAGCAGGTGATTTCCGACGAGCTCAAACGAAACAGCTCAACCACCGTCCGCATCGAGGAGCTTGAAATCGGCCTGTCTCTGGACGACGCTATTTTCAGTCTGGAAGAGCTCTCATGGTAAGAGCGATTGCGGCTGTCATCCTGTGGGTGATGATCGTTGGATTCCCCGGGGCCGAAGTACAATCCGAGGTCACCATCGATGTTTCGAACTCGCTGGTTTTTGGGGTGGATCACCTCTCTGGAACGGATGAGGGCTCCGGGGACGAGGTAGCGGCCGCGGGCACCGCTATCGCTCGGTTAGATCTGCGCAACAGCGACAACCGCGATGTGCGCAGCTGGTTTCAGCTACGTTCTACCCTGGAGCGCGACCCTGACGGCACCGCCACGACGACAATCGAGATGCCCCGGGCGGAGATACGCTGGCGTATGACCGCCGGCGAACGCTACACGATGCGGTACACCGCCGGGAGAACGAGACTGACCTGGGGCGACGGCGCACTCTACAACGCCGGCGACGTCCTGAATGGCGCCGGTCCCGAACAGGTGGATCTTACCGCCGCTACCCTCCGGGATGAGACGCTGTGGTTGACCGCCGCGTACTTCCCGCTGGGGCGCTTCTCCTTCGTGGAACCGGTGGTGCTCTTCCCTATGGCCGCGGATCCCCGCCCCGCCTCGGAGATCGGTGCGGGCGGGCGGATTCAAGGCCGGATCGCAGGAATAAAAGGCGAGACGGGCTATCTGTATCACGGCACTACCGACGATCACCGGCCCTACATTAGCTTCCAGGGGAATCTGGGACTGGACTGGTATGGGGGCGCCACCTGGAGTTCTGCCGCCGGTGAGGGCACCGTCACCGGGGGACTGCTGTACAACGGCGTCTCCGATCGACTCGGAAGCTGGTCCGCCCGAACCGAGGCGCTTTGGAACACCTCAGGGAGTACGGTGCACATATTTCCTGAAGTTTCCTGGACGCCGAGCAATCTCTTTTCCCTCTATCTTCGAGGCCAGACCACTACCACCGCCGAAACCGTTACCGCCGCAGCCGGCGTCAGGTGGACTCCCTCCACCGGCCTGACTCTTTCACTGTCCACAGTTGCTGATACCGGACAGGAAAGGGGGGTGGTCACTGCTGGTGTGTCCCACGTGTTCTGAGGCGGCGCCTCCACGGAAGGCTGTACTTCCACGAATTTCCCGCTGCATCGTGTGAAATGCATCTATAGGCATTAGGCTTCAAGAAGCTTATGTCTGATAACGCAGCTACGGTTCTCGTCCCCGGTGCGGACGATCCCCACGCCGAAATACTCATTCCCTGGCAGCACCGGCTGCTGACGCGGCTCATTCAGGTCTTCGCGGTGGTCGGTCTCTTCGCCGTTATTCCGGGGATCTACGCATCACTCCGCGGGGAGATCCCGTTGATCGCGATACTGGACGCAGTGGCGTATGCCGCCTTGCTTCCGGCATATTTGCTGCGGGAGCGGTGGTATAAGTTATCGGCGGCCCTCGTCGTGG
>CAZNRF010000071.1:0-12176 GCA_964575075.1 uncultured Spirochaeta sp.
GCCCGATTCGTTTCGGCCCGGTCGGATCAGCGGAAGAGATTGCTCCCAATACCGCAACACGTGGGGTTTTACACCGAGAATACGCAGAACTTCGCGGGCTTCGTATGTCCGCTGGTGCATCGTGACCGATTACTCCTTCAGCTCCAGGAAGAACGGAATATGGTCGAAACCCATCTCTTCACGAATTCGATTCTGGATAAACCGGAGGTAGAACTCCGGAAAGCTCTTGCGTCGGTTTACGAACAGAATAAACCGAACCGGATTGGTTCCCACCTGGGTGATGTAGCGCACCTTGTACGGCTTTTTCCCCGACGGCGGGGGCGTTTCCGCAAGCCACCGCTGAAGCGCCTGGTTTAGGGGCCCCGTATCGACCCGGCGGTGAAGCTCCTTTCGAACGTGAAGCAGGCGCTTGAGCAGAGCATCCACCCCTTCACCGGTTACCGCCGAGAGCGGAAGAATCGGGACATACTGGAACACGGGAAACAAGAAATGGATTCGGTCGGTGATCGCGTTCAACTGATTCTTCCGATCATCGAGGAGATCCCACTTGTTCAGAACCACTACCGTGCCCCGGCCCCGGTCGGTGAGGCGGGCGGCGATCTTCTTGTCCTGCTCGCTCAGGCCTTTCACCGCATCGATCATGAGGACCACCAGTTCTGCCGCATCAATAGCATCGTAGGCCCGCTGCACCGCGTAGTACTCAACGTCTTCATTCACCCGCGACCGCCGTCGAATACCGGCAGTGTCCACCACCATGAACTGGGTGCCGCGAAAGGAGAAATGCGCTTCCACGGTATCCCGGGTCGTCCCGGCCAGGTCGGATACGATCGCCCGCTCTTCCCCGACCAGTCGATTGAGGAGGCTGGACTTTCCCGTATTCGGTTGCCCGATAATGGCCAGCCTCACCGGGAGCGTCAGGGGGTCTTCAGGCTCTTGATCGTCTTCGGAAAGCGCTGCGTCGCGGACATCCCCGGCGGTATACAGGCCCACCTGGGAGAGTATTCCCAGAATCTCGTCTTCCAGGTCGTCCATACCCAGCCCGTGTGCCGCGGAGACCCCAACCACCCGGGGGACCCCGTATTGCCAGAACTCGCTCACCATCTGATCACGCTGGGTATTATCTACTTTGTTTACCACCAGGATGCTCGGCTTTCCTGATCGCCGCAGCAGCTCGAGGAGCTCCTCATCCTCACCGGTGAGTCCGCCTACTTCCACCAGCAGCAACACGACGTCGGCCTTTGCCATCTCAGAGCGGCTTCGGTCGTACACTTGTACGTCGAGCTCTTCCTCCCCTTCACCGATGCCGCCGGTATCAACCAGCAAGACCGGAAGATCGCCGATTTCCGTTTCTACTGCCACCGCATCGCGGGTGACGCCGGGCATACGATCGGTAATGGCCAGTCTCCGGCCGTATATTCGGTTGAACAGGGTAGACTTCCCCACGTTGGGTCGTCCGGCGATGCATATTCGTATCATGATATTCCGTCCGTTCGCGCGTAGTATGTTCAGTACAGCGCCAGGTTAAATCGCTGTTGCATGTGTTCGCGAACGGCTCGGTCAATCTCCTCTGCCGTACGCATTTCCATGATGTTTCCGGCCAGTTCTTCCGCATCGGATAAACTCACCGAGCGGATAATCCGTTTCACTTCGGGGATCCCCACCGCACTCATACTGAACTCATCCAGTCCGAGACCGAGGAGCACGACGGTGGCCAGGGGATCTCCGGCCATCTCTCCGCACATCGCAACCGAAAGCCCCTCGCGATGGGCGTTATCAATTACCATCTTGATGAGACGCAATACGCCGGGGTGAAACGGCTGATACAGATAGGCGGTTCGTTCATTGCCCCGGTCCACGGCGATCGTATACTGAATGAGGTCATTGGTTCCAATCGAGAAGAAGTCTACCTTTCGCGCCAAGGTGTCGGAGATAAGTGCCGCGGAGGGCACCTCGATCATGATCCCCACCGGAATCTGTTCATCAAAGGGGATCTCCTCCTGCCGGAGCTCCGTTCGAACTTCCTCCAGAATCGCCAACGCCTGATTGAGCTCCGGAATGCCGGAAATCATGGGAAACATAATCCGCATCCGACCATGGACGCTCGCCCGGAGCATAGCTCTCAACTGGGTGCGGAATACCGCTTTCTCCGAGAGGCAGACCCGAATGGCCCGCCACCCGAGAATGGGGTTCTTCTCGTCCCCGGAATTGATACTGGGACTGATTTTATCCCCCCCCACATCCAGGGTACGGATCGTTACCGGTCGCTGCCCCATCGATTCCAGCACCCGCCGGTACGCCTGAGTCTGCTCCTCCTCGGAGGGCAGACCGTTCGGACGCAGAAAGAGAAATTCCGACCGAAACAGACCGATGCCGTCCGCCCCGTGGCTGGAAACGCCGTCTACCTCCTCGGAAATCTCGATATTGCCTTTGAGCCAAATCAGTTTGCCGTCTTTCGTCTCCGCCGGCAGATCGTTGAGGCGCATGAGCTCAACCTCATGCTCGTGCCATTCACCCTGTAGACGGTTGTAGCGTTCCAGCGTCTCCGGGTCTGGATCGATGATCACTACCCCCTGGTTTCCGTCTACAATGAGCTGCTCACCGCCGGAGACGGCCCGGGTAATCCGGGACAACCCGAGGACGGCGGGAATCTCAAAGCTTCGGGCGATGATGGCGGTGTGGGAGGTCTTGCCTCCGGCATCCATAGCAATCGCCCGGATCATACGTTTGTTCATGGCCACCGCATCGGAGGGCATGAGATCATGGGTTACGAGAATAACTTCTTCATCGAGCTCTGCCAGACTTACCTGGTCGCGTTGGAGCAAGTGGTTCAAGACGCGCTTGGAGACATCATGGAGATCGCTGGTGCGCTCCCGCAGGTAGGTGTCGCTTGATTGAGAGAGCTTATCCATGAGCTCTTGCACCGTTTCGTACAGTACCCACTCGATGTTGAGCAGCTCCTGTTCGAGCCGCTTGTGAACCGTCTCAAAAAAACTGGGGTCCTTCAGCATGAGCTGATGAGATTCGAGGAGCTGGTGCTCATCCTTCTCGAGCTGCTGCGAGGGATTGTTCTTGATATTTTCTATGTCGTTACTCGCGCGCTCAACCGCCTGACTCAGGCGATCTTTCTCCTGCTGCAAATGCCCTTGCTCGATCGAGTATTGCGGCACGTGAGGAACATCCTCACTGTACACGAGGACCGTTCCGATCGCGATGCCGGGAGATGCGGCGATTCCCCGCAGTTGTACCATGGTGCAATCATAGATTGTAGCTTTCATCACTGTCAAACAGAGGTCCCCCGCGGCCGATACTCTAAGCATGGGCAAGAACAGCTCCCGCAAGCGCACATCCTTTGGTGTCCTATTCTGGATTGCCGCCATTCTCTTCATAGCAGTACTCCTGATGTTCAACCTCCCCACGATTCGCGGAGTCTTGGAACGCACCGATTTTGTAGACGTGGTGTTTGAAGAGCGCTCCAACGAACCGGCGACGGAAGAAGTCGACGAAACGGAACAACCCGACCAGCGTACCCAACCGGAAGAAGACCGGCCGGAACCCCCGGAAACTGAGCTTGTCATCCCCGAAGCAGACGAACTGGACGACGATAGCCTGTCTCCAGTCGACGAGGAAGACGAGGAAGAAGAGGAACAAGATCAACAAGAGGAACGAGAGGAAATCGAGCTGGATCCGCCGGAGCAGGACGAGGAAACCGGACCGCAGCGGACGATGCAGCGGGACTTGTACTTCATTCTCGTTTCCGATGACGGCCGTATTCTCGCGGAGTCGGTGGAGCGGTCGATTCGCTACGAGAGCGGTCCCCTGACCAGTACGCTGGAGGCGCTTATCGCCGGGCCTTCGGCAGATGATCTCAACCGCGGTCTCCTGAGTCTTATCCCCTCGGGAACTGAACTGCTATCGGCACGGGTGGCCTCGGGAGTGGCGTTTCTCAATTTCAACGAGGCGTTCCGCTTTAACTCCATGGGACTGGAAGGTCTTTTGGCACAGCTCCAGCAGGTGGTGCGCACCGCGACGCAATTCTCAACGGTTGATGCGGTTCAAATCCTCATTGAGGGGCAGACGGAGGAGTACCTCGGTGGAGACGGAGTCTATATCGGAGAGCCCCTCACTCCCCAGGATCTGCCGAACTGACCTTATCCGACAGCCCAACCAGCAACAGAACCTCCCGGTTGCCGTCGCGACCGGTAATGGGACTGTCGAGCTGTTGGTGCACTGCAACTCCCTCATCCTCCGAAAGGTCCCGACACACCCGGTGAATCACCGCCGTCCGATCGGGCCCCTGAATCACGCCACCCCCCGCATCCAGCGCTTCACCGTCAGGCGTTCGTCGTCGGCGCTGCTCCGCCGCCAGTTCGAACTGCGGTTTGAGCAGGGCGATTCCCCACCCCTCTCGGGTCAGTGACAGAATCGTTCGCAGTACGCCCCGGAGACTGCGAAAGGACAGATCACACACGGCAGCGTCCGGCGGAGGATCGAGTTCATCCCGCGTGATCGACACGATGTTGGTTCGCTCCCGGACGTGAACCCGGGAATCACTGCGAAGGCTATAATCTAATTGGTTGTATCCCACATCTACCGCATGCACTGCCGGCGCCCCCCGTTGCAGAAGGCAATCGGTGAAACCTCCGGTGCTCGCTCCCGCGTCCAGCCACACCCGCGATGCGGCCTCGAGGTGCCACGCCGCCAGGGCCGCTTCGAGTTTCTCGCCACCGCGAGAGACGAAGCGTCGAGGCGCGATCGCAAGCTGCGCGTCTCCCCCCACCAACTGGCGAGGATCGGTAATCGTGCCACCGTTGACACGTACCTCCCCACACATCACCAACCGGTACAACTCATCGCGACTGTACTCGGAGAACTGGTGGGAGAGAAGATCGAGAAGCGGGCCTTTACGGTTACGGGTTTTGGAACGACCGCGCGCCATCGGCGTACCGCATACTCAGATGAGTGATCTGAACTGAAATCGTTCCACCGCGGTGGCCCGCAGTCCATGGTCTTCGGTCTGAACCACCAATCCATGAAGTGTGGCTGCGTTGGACGCGACTTCGTTCTTCAAGGGCAACTGTGTGATGACCCGCCGCACACTAATCGCCGGGTCAAATCCGATCACACTTTGATCCGGTCCACAGGCACCGATATCGGTGATCACCGCGGTGCCGCCGGAGAGGATCCGCTCATCAGCCGTTTGCACATGCGTATGCGTGCCGTACAGCACCGTCACATCGCCATCGAGGTAGTGAGACAGCGCCTCCTTTTCCTCGGTGGACTCCGCATGAAAATCGACCACGATCGCATCCACCTGACCATCAAGACGCTTGATAATCTCTCGGGACCGGCGAAAGGGACAGTCGATCGCGATCATCCGATCACGACCTTGCAGATTAATTACCGCCAGGCGGCCCGCTTTTCCCTCATGGACGTAATGGCCGTTTCCAGGGGCTCCGCCGGGATAGTTGTCCGGTCGGAGGATGCGGGGGTTGCTGTTGAGCAGTTCCGCGATGTCATCATGGTGCCACACATGGTTTCCGGTGGTGATCACATCCGCCCCGGCCTTAAACAGCTGATCAGCGATGACCGGGTTGATCCCGAACCCTTCGTCGGAGTTCTCGCCGTTGACGATTACGACGTCCGCCCGGTGGGTGCGAATAAGCCCTTTTAGGGCGCTGACCACCGCCCGCAGCCCGGGCTGGCCGATCACATCACCTAATATGAGAATGCGCATACTATCGGGCGTACTCCACTACCCGCGTTTCGCGAATCATCGTGACTTTGATGCGTCCCGGATAGCGAAGCTGGTCCTCAATCTTGCGCGCGATCGATTTACCGATCTCTCGCGCCTGCTGATCACTGACCTTTTCATGGTTCACCATGATTCTCAGCTCACGCCCCGCCTGGATCGCATACGCCTTGTCCACACCATCAAACTCTTCAGCGATCGCTTCCAGGTTCTCCAGACGCTTGATGTAGTTGTCAAGGGTCTCCCGCCGTGCCCCCGGTCGGGATGCGGAGATCGCATCAGCGATCTGGACGATTACGGACTCGATGCAGTTGTGCGGCACATCTCCGTGGTGCGCGGCGATGCAATTGATCACCCGGGGATCTTCGCCGAGTCGCTTGGCAAGCTCTACGCCCAGTTCCACATGGTTGCTATCGCCGTCGGTTTCGATTCCCTTGCCGATGTCGTGCAGTACGCCACCGCGCTTGGCAATTTCCACATCCGCCCCAACCTCGGCGGCCAGCGTGGCCGACAGTACGGCAACTTCTTTACTATGAGACAAGACGTTCTGTCCGTAACTGGTACGAAACGCGAGACGGCCCAATCCACGCACCCCCTCCGGTTGCAAATGGTGGATATTGAGCTCGTACAAGAGCTTCTCACCCTCTTCATAGATGGTCTGCGTCATGTCGGTGGTTACCTTCTGAACCACCTCCTCGATCCGGGTGGGATGAATCCGCCCGTCCGAAACGAGCCGCTCGAGAGAGCGTTTGGCGATCTCTTTGCGAACCGGGTCGAAACAGGAGACCACCACCGCCTCGGGGGTGTCGTCAATAATGATGTCCACGCCGGTGAGCGTTTCCAGGGTACGGATATTCCGACCCTCACGTCCGATGATGCGACCTTTCATCTCATCATTGGGAAGGCTCACGGAGGACACCGTGACCTCGGCGTTCACCTCGCTGGCCATGCGCTGCACCGTGGAGACGAGGATCTCCCGCGCTTGCCGCTCAGCGGTCATCACCGCTTCCTGCTCGATCTTGTTTACCAGGCCTTGCGCGTCGTGGCGCGCCTCATCCTCGAGAGAACTGGTAATGAGCTTCCGCGCTTCTTCCTGGGTAAGGCCGGAAATGCGCTCCAGCTCGTTCCGCCAGTGAATTTCCAGCTCATCGAGCTCCTTCTTCCGATCGTCCAGATTCCTCTCACGGGTAGACAGGCGCTCACCTTCTTCTGCAAGGGTGGTTGCCTTCTCTTCTAGGTTCTCTTCCTTCTGCAAAATGCGCCGCTCGAGCCGTTGCAGCTCTTTCTGCCGGTCTCGGAGCTCGCGTTCCTGTTCATTTCGCTCGCGCTGTAGCGCGTCTCTTGTTTCAAGTATCAGTTCCTTCTGACGAGCTTCCGCTTCTTTGGCGGCATCTTTTTTCAGGCGCTGCGCCAACTGCTCGGTGGAAGAAAGCTGAAACCTGGCATAAAGCCAGCGTATTGTCCAACCTAGAACTGCACCAGCAAGAGGAAGGGCAATGATCAACACCAACTGCATAACCTTCCTCCCCACGTATCGTAATACGTTAACCTATAGTGGCTTAGGAAGCCTTGTCAAGTTTCCAGCCAGTCCAGCTCCTCATCATCCTGGATCAGGCGCCGGTCACGACGCTCATCCCGACGCCGGAGCCGTATCGCCCGCCGCAATCCCCGCTGAATCAGGCGAAGCATATCTTGCGAAAGCTGCTCCACTTCGGGATCGTCCAAATGGTCGATGATGGTGTCCAGGAGAGCCATAACCAGACGGGTAGCGTCCTCATACAGGCCAGGCCGAAAGATCCCCCGACGAGCACCGTCCCGAATGACCTCGGAGACGAGCTCCTCCATGTGGGTGCGAAGCGTCCCGATCGCTCCACCGTCGAGATCGAATCCGGGATACAGGAACCGTTCATCCCCACGCAGCACGCCCCGGAGAATCGGATACCTGCGCATACCGAGCACCACGAACTGGTACACCGCCTTCAGTTTATTCACCGGAGAATGGAGGCGAGCCACAACCTGCTGCGCTTTGCGCATTCCCTCCCGCTCAATCAGACTCAGTATTTGCTCGTAGTACGCTTCCTTGCTGCGGAAGTACTTGTAGAACGTTCCCACGCTCAAACCGGCGCGGCGCACGATATCCTCAACGGAGACGTCCCGGTATCCGTATCGCGAGAATAGCTCCATTCCGGAGCGTATGAGTAGATTCCGCCGGTTTGCTTTCATCGCATATCACTATACCGCAGGAAAAAGATGCACAAAAGATGAAATGAAGATCCTCCTCAAATATTCATATATCAATTTTAATCATTTATATAATTTCACCGCACACAGAGGTGCTACAACGCCCCCTACCGGCGTCGGGGATACCGATTCGTCCGTACTCCTGGCACATGCGTTGACCGCCGCAACGGTTCTGGGATACCCCGTTCTGGGGGGACGAGTTATGGGAGACGTGGCAACCCGAACCGAAGTCAAGCAAGGAGCGGATCACTATCAGCTCCAGTGTCTGAAATCAGGGGTATTCCTGTCGGATACCCGAGAGCACGGGCGCGCCAGTTTTCCCTTAGTCGCCCCAAATCAGGAGGGCGCGTTTCTGCGAACCGTGTACCGCCACCGCCGGTTGCGGGTGGGGCTCCCTACAGAGGGGTTGTTCCGCTTTGCCCGGTGGCTTCCGGTTCAGCTGCGACTCTCCGGCTCGGGAGCTCCGATCTCTTACCGTTCTACCGCGCTGGCCGCCGAGTTGGGACTCGAACACCTCTATATCACCTTCAGCGGATGGTGGCCGGAACGCGGCGCTCGCACACCCACCGGCACATTCAAGGAACACGAGGCGTACGCCGTCTACGGACGCATGGGAACGGCCGCCTATCAGGAGACGCTGGTGGTTGCCTCCGCCGGAAACACCGCCCGGGCGTTTCTGCGGGTGGCATCAGAAAACAACCTCCCCCTGGTTGTTGTTGTTCCGGAGGCCAATATCCCCGAGCTCTGGACGGTGGGGCCTCGAGGGGCGTCTACCGTGGTGGTGGCTGCCGGGGACGGCTCGGACTACTCCGACGCGATTCGGCTGGCGCAACTCATATCCTCACAGCCAGGCTTCCTCCCCGAAGGAGGGGCAAAGAACGTTGCCCGCCGGGACGGCATGGGCACAACGTACCTCTCCGCGGCGCACACGATGGGTCGCACTCCCGATCATTACTTCCAGGCGGTTGGCAGCGGTACCGGGGCGATCGCCGCATGGGAGGCAAATATGAGGCTCCTGCGGGATGGGCGGTTCGGCCGGACGCTATCCCGCCTGCATCTCGCGCAGAACGCGCCGTTTCAGGTGCTCGTTGACTCGTGGAACGCCCGGAGCAGAAGCGTCCTCGTCCCGCCTGAAGCCGAGAGCCGCCGCCAGGTGGCCTCGATTCGCGCCAAGGTTTTGGCGAATCGCAACCCGCCGTGGTCACCGGTGGGAGGGCTGTTCGATGCACTCAGCGCCACTGAGGGACGGATGTACGCGGTGGAGAACGCCGAGGCGGTCGCCGCGGGCGAGCTCTTTGCCGAACTGGAAGGAATCGACCCGAGTCCCGCCGCCACCGTCGCATGCGGGGCCCTGGTACAGGCGGTCCGGTCCGGCACCGTGAAGCCAACCGACTCTATTAATCTCAATATAACCGGCGGTGGCTTCATCCGGGCCCGAGAGGACCTCGACACGGTCCCCCTGAGTGCGGATATTATCGCTGGAAATGACCTGTTCGAAGCCGAGGCGATCGCCGCGGAAGTTCGACGCATACAAACTATCCGGCGCTCGTAAGCGCCGGCACACACCCGCCATCGGCGGATAGGAGAACGCACATGCTGTTGGATCAAGAGGTAGAGCAAGAGAGCGCCGCTAAGGCTGAAGGTCACACCGACCTCTTTGCGAAATGCCACACCGACGGAGGATACTTCGGAAAGATGCGGGCGATGGGAGATGATGAGTACACCCGCCCCATCCTTCCCCCAAATCCCAATCGTCACATGGAGTTCAAAGGAAAAGAACACATCATGTGGTCGGTGAATAACTACCTCGGACTTGCGAATCATCCGGAGGTGATCAAGGAAGCCCACGCGGCGATCGACGAGTTCGGGGTAAGTTCTCCTATGGGAAGCCGGATGATGAGTGGGAACACCGAGTATCACCTGGCGCTGGAACGGGATCTCGCAGAGCACGCTGAAAAAGAGGCCTCGTTCCTCTTCAATTACGGGTACATGGGTGTCCAGGGGACGATCCAATCGATGGTCGGCAAAGATGACATCATCATTATGGATAAACTGGACCACGCCTGCATCGTCGACGGCGCATTCCAGGCGCAGGGTATGAACGGCGCTCAGCTTCGGGTCTACAAGCACAACAGCATGGATAACCTCGAGCAGGTGCTCAAACGCGTCAACCGCGATCGAAAAGGGGGCGTACTCATCGCCACCGAAGGCGTATACGGCATGACCGGTGACCTGGCGCCGCTCAAGGAGATCACCGAGCTCAAAGAGAAGTATGACGCCCGTCTCTACGTGGACGACGCGCACGGTTGGGGAACGATGGGGCCTGAAGGAAAAGGCACCGCCGCGGCGATGGGAGTCCAGGACAAAGTTGATATCTACTTCGGCACATTCGCGAAGGCGTTTGCATCCATAGGAGGTTTCTCCGCCTCCGAGAAGGCGGTTACCGATTGGATCGCATACAACGCACGGACCCAGGTATTTGCCAAAAGCCTCCCAATGGTCTACGTGCAGACCCTGCGCAAAACCCTTGGCCTCGTCAAATCGGGAGAAGACCGCCGTCAAAAGATGTGGGCCCGCAGCACGGAGCTCAAAAACGGCCTCCGCAATCTGGGATTCTACGTGGGCCCCGGGGAATCACCGATCTGTTCCGTCTTCGTTCCCCTCGGCGAGCAATCGATGGAAGCGATGGGAGCCGCCACATCGGGCTTCCTTCGGGAGCGCGGCGTCTTCGTAACCGCAATCGCCTACCCGGTCATTCCGATCGGCCTGCTGATGTTCCGCATGATTCCCACGGCGATGCATGAGGAAGAGGATGTACAAAATACGCTGAAGGTGTTTCAGGACATGCGCGACAATCTGGGATTGCGCCTCAAAATGAACGACGACGAGGACAAGAAAATCAGGAAAGTGTACGGGATATAAGCAACGAACTCCGGGTAATCTGGCGGCATTCGCCGCCGAACCGAAGGTTCCGCTGAGCCCTCACCTCAGAGGCTGCGCCGCTCCCGCCTGAGTGAGCGGCGTGGCGCGGGGCATCCCTACCCTTTGACGCGGCCCATTCCCATCGCCTTCACCATCCATCTGGGAAGGGGCTTTTCCATTCCGCGCTTGCGCAAATCCAAGTACCAATTCAGCTTTTGTACCAGCGGCAGTTTGTGGGTCTCTACAAATTCGATGAGCGTGCCGTCAGGGTCCTCGATGTAGGCAAATCGCCCCCCTGCTTCACCCATATCAAAACTCGACCCCGAATCTACCGTAAAGGGATGGCCCGCCGCCTCGCACCGCGTCTTCAGGAGATCCATCCCGACCACGTCAAAGCACAGGTGAATAAAGCCAAGATCCCCCCAGTACCGATCGGCAAAGATCCGCATCCCCTGGTGATCGGCGACCTCCACCAGCTCCAGGCGGGTAGAACCAAAGAGCTCACTGAATGCGCCCTTGCTCACATCCGAACGCTGAAGCAGCACCCGTCGCAACGTTCGATCCCCGCCGGGAAGCTCCGCCAGATCATCAAACACGCCGGCTTCGTCGTAAATCTTCGTATCGTATCCAAGAACGGTGGCGTAAAAATCCAGGGAAGCGGCCATATCGGACACGCCGATCAGCGCTCCCTCAACACCACCCGTATGGTTACGCGGCTTGGAAAACCAGCTTTCACTCTCCACCACCTGGTGGTGGTTGCCGTAGGGATCTCGCACCGCGAAACGCGCCCGACCCTCGGGATCCTCAACCACGCCACCGAGAACCTCAGCTCCCTGGGACTGAAGCTGCTGGTACGCCTGATGCACTCCCTTGGCGCGAATACGTCCCGAGAGAAGGCCGTAATCGCCGATCTCTACCGGTCGCTTCGGCGGTTGCGGGGTGCGGCTTGTGTACTGCCAGATCTCGAACCCTCCGCCCCCGGCGAGGTTGATCGCCAACATGGCGTCCCGGCTCTGAACCGTTCCCCCGGTGTAGGGAGTCATGTAGGGCGCTTCCGCCGCCTCCCGGAACACCGGGAGATCCGTGCCGAAACTCCGTCGATACCACCCAAAGGCCTCATCTGTGTTGGGAACTCCCACTCCGAGTTGCTGAATCCCGCTGAAGATCACGCTGTCCATAACGGGTAGTATACCGGTTCTGCGATTCAGCGTCAGGGGGCTCCCAAGATGAGAGCAACCCACTGGAGTAACACAACTGCGCCCAC
>CAZNRF010000072.1:0-12108 GCA_964575075.1 uncultured Spirochaeta sp.
GGACAAGAAGGCATCCACCTATGCCCTGATGGTGCTGGATGTGCTCACGCAGCGCGGCGAGGCAGCTGATATCGCCGAAGTTGACTTTCGATCGGGAGAGATCGTGTACCGCATGAAGGAGGACGTGAGTGGCCGCTGATGACATGATCGTCGGACTCGACATCGGAACCAGCCAAATAACGGCCGCAATCGCCGAGTACGATGACAACGGTGAACTGGAAATAATCGGAATCGGTACGGCTCCTTCTTCTGGATTGCGGCGTGGCGTGGTCATTAATATTGAAGCGACGCTCCGTAGTGTGGTCGATGCGATT
Organism: uncultured Spirochaeta sp.; assembly: GCA_964575075.1. Taxonomy (GTDB): domain Bacteria; phylum Spirochaetota; class Spirochaetia; order DSM-27196; family Alkalispirochaetaceae; genus Alkalispirochaeta. Next base: position 315 of record CAZNRF010000072.1, read on the forward strand.
GAATCGGCCGAGCAAATGGCTGGGCGTGAGGTAAAGCGTGTGGTCAGCGGGATCGCCGGCAGCCATATCGAAGGCCTCAACTCCCGCGGAGTTGGGGCGGTCACCGGAAAGGGGCGGGAGATCACCTCCGGTGACGTGGACCGCGTCATCGAGGCCGCTAAAGCGGTGTCAATTCCCATGGATCGCGAGATACTTCACGTGATTCCCCGAGACTACGTCATCGATGAGCAGAGCGGTATTAAGAATCCTCTGGACATGATCGGCGTTCGGCTCGAGGTGGAAGTTCACATGATCACCGGTTCCGTTACGGCAGCCCAGAATCTGGTGAAATGTGTGAATCGGGCGGGCTTCGAGATTCAGCAAGTGGTGTTCAGCTCGCTCGCGGCGGCGGAGGCGGTCCTCTCTCAAGATGAAAAAGACCTGGGAGTGATTGTTGTCGATATCGGCGGCGGCACAACCAACGTGTTGGTCTATCGTGATGGCGCCCCGTACCACAGCTTCGTTTTGCCGGTGGGTGGGGCCCAAGTCACCGGCGACCTTTCAATTATGCTGAAGACGTCGACGGAGTCGGCGGAGAAGATAAAGCGCGAGGCCGGATGCGCCTACGAGCCGCTGGTGGAGGATGGAGAACCGGTTATCGTACCGGGGGTGGGCGGCAGACCACCGATTCAAGCCTCCCGCGAGCAAGTGTGTCAGGTAATCCAGCCGCGCATGACCGAGATCTTCCGGATGGTCCGGGAGCGGCTGGACAAACAGCGTCTGCTCGATCGGATCGCCGGAGGTCTCGTACTCACCGGAGGGGGCGCAAATCTTCCGGGAGTGGTAGAGCTCGGTCAGGACATCTTCAATCTCGGGGGTAGAGTCGGCCAACCCGGTCGATACGGTGGCCTGGGTGACGAGTACCAAAGCCCTGAGTTCGCTACAGCGGTAGGACTGGTGCTGTTCACCCACCGCCTCGGGCGTCTACGGACGCCGACCAAGCAAGTCCGCGCGAGCGGTATTACACAAGGATTACGCCGTTGGATGAAACACTTCTTTTAGGGTTTCACCAGCGATGAGGCGTATGCACAAGGGAGGGAGTGCATGAACTTTCAGATTTACGAAGACGACTTGTCGATCGCATCGTCCGGGACCAGTCCCACGGTCATCAAAGTCATTGGCGTTGGCGGTGGTGGGAGCAACGCGGTCAATCGTATGATTCAGGCGGGACTCACGAACGTCGAATTTGTTGCCGTGAACACAGACCTGCAAGCGCTGCAGAGCTCCCAGGCGGAGTTGCGCGTTCCGTTGGGCACCAAGATCACCGGAGGTCTGGGAGCCGGCGGAAAACCGGACATCGGCGAACAGGCGGCTCTCGAAGATAAGGAGCAGATACGATCCATTCTCGAGGGCGCCGACATGGTTTTTGTCACCGCCGGCATGGGGGGCGGAACGGGAACCGGGGCGGCCCCGGTCATCGCCGACATCTCCCGGAACCTGGGAATACTTACGGTGGCGGTCGTAACAAAACCGTTCTCCTTCGAGGGACAGCGAAAGTCTCGCCTCGCCGAGGACGGAATCGCCCGGCTGCGAAACGCCGTTGATACGCTGATTACCATTCCCAACCAGCACCTCCTCAAAATCGTGGAGAAGAACACCCCGATTAACGATGCGTTTCTCATCGCTGATGACGTCTTGCGACAGGGCGTGCAGGGGATCAGCGATCTCATCACCAAGGACGGCATGATCAATATCGATTTTGCCGATGTTCGCACGATCATGTCGGGCCAGGGTGACGCGCTCATGGGTGTGGGTACCGGAGATGGCGACAACAGAGCTGTGGATGCTGCCACCAACGCGATCAACAACCCCTTACTGGAGGACGCGCACATCGAGGGGGCGAACAAGATCCTGGTCAACGTCTCCGGCGGAGATGATTTCAGTCTGACCGAGTACGAAGAGATCATGAAGATCATTACGGCCAACGCCGACGACGACGTGTTGGTAATTGCCGGTACCGCGGTAGATCAACGGCTTGATGGCCAGATCCGCGTGACCGTCATCGCCACCGGATTTCACGCGGAACCGAAGGTACATGAAGAGCCCGCCGTTGAACCGGAGGCTCAGGAGCCCCAGGCGCCCAACGGAAATGAAAAACAACCGGAGTTCATCAATCTTGATACATGGAACAACCTGACCCGGCCGGCGCACCAGGACGATCTGTTCGCCGATCAGGAAGAAGTGGACGATCAATTGGGAATTCCGGCGATCCTCAGGCAGCGCCGTACCGGTGGAAAGCGACGTTGACGGTGAGTGAACCGATGGCCGACACGCTCCTGGAGCGGTTTCGTGATTACCTCCAGGTTGAACTGCGTTTGTCCCAGCAGACGGTGGAGACCTATATGCGGGAGTGTACCGCGGCCCACATCGATGCGCGCGAACAGGGACGTACCCTGGAGCAGCTCACCACCGGCGATCTGATCGACTTTCTCATCCGTCGGCAAACGTCTGACGAGCCGGTGGATCAACGCACAATCGCCAAGGGGCTCTCGGCGCTCCGCTCGTTCTTTCAGTTCTGTGTGCTCGAAGAGGTCCGCCCGGACAATCCCGCCGGAGGGATCGCCACGCCCCGGGGGGAACATCGCTTGCCCGGCGTCCTTTCCGTAGAGCAGGTGAACAAGCTATTAGACTCGATCGACATCACAACCCCCGGGGGGCTTCGTGATCGGGCGCTGTTCGAGATCATCTACTCCTCCGGTCTGAGGATCTCGGAAGCGGTGAGTCTCGACCAGAATCACCTGTATCTGCGGGAGGCCCTCGTTCGTGTCCATGGTAAGGGCGACAAGGAGCGCTTGATACCTCTCGGAGAAGAGGCGGTATTGTGGCTCCAACGGTACCTCGATGAGGGCCGGCCGAAACTTGCTCGAATCCTTAGCGAGCGGGCGGTGTTTCTCAACCGCCGGGGCACCCGTCTGTCCCGAAAGGGCATGTGGAAGCGGTTTCACGAGCTGACCCAGGCAGTAGGAATCGATGCAAAAGTCCACACCCTCCGCCATAGCTTCGCCACGCACCTGTTGGAGGGGGGCGCTGATCTGCGCTCGGTGCAGGAGCTGCTGGGGCACGCTGACATCGGCACAACCCAAATCTATACCCATATCGATACTGAAGATCTACGAGAGTACCACGAGCGGTTTCATCCGCGAGGATAACAAGAGGAGCATACGATGAACGAACAGGACATACGCAGCCGAGCAACCGCTACAAAGGCCCAACTCACTGCCGCCGACCGGCCGGCGTTTGAATACTCCGGGGTAGCCCGGGTCGCTCCTGATGCTCCCCTGGCGCGGTACTTTGACCATACCCTGCTCAAACCTGAGGCTACTGCAGATCAGTATCGTACGCTCTGCGAGCAGGCCCGCGAGTACGGTACCCGGAGCGTCTGCGTCCCGCCGGATCGGGTGGAACTGTGTAGTTCTCTCTTGGAGGGAAGCGAAGTAGAAGTATGCACCGTGATCGGGTTTCCGCTGGGCTACCATACCACCAGTGCAAAGGTAACGGAGGTAGAGATGGCAGCATCCGCGGGAGCCACCGAGTTCGACATGGTTATTCCCATTGGGCGCCTCCGGGAAGGGGATGTGAATGGGGTCTACGACGATGTTCGCGCGGTGGTCGCGGCGGCGGGTTCGCAGATCGTGAAAGTTATTCTGGAGACGGCGCTCCTGGCGGATGAACAGAAAGTGGACGCGGCGGTCGCGGCCGTTCACGCCGGGGCGGCTATTCTCAAGACGTCCACCGGTTTCTCCACCGCCGGCGCTACCGTGGAAGACATTGCCTTGTTCCGCCTCATCGCTGGAGAGGAGCGGGGCGTAAAAGCTGCCGGCGGAATTCGCGATCTGTCGTTCGCTCAGGCGTGTATCGCCGCCGGGGCGGACCGAATCGGGGCTTCCGGGACGGGTTCGATTCTTGACGAAGCAGCAGGACGCAGTACGCCGTCTAAGGGTACAGGAGGCGATTCGTACTGATGACTGTTCTACCCGACGGACACCCAGTTCCATCTACTCCCGGGACACGGCCTCTGCGCGTAGCGAGGGTCGTACTTGCGTTCTTCTTTGTAGGTGTCGCTCTCGCGGGGTGTCAGGCCGAGAGTGACGCCACGCTGGACTTTCTCGCGGAGACGGATGGCACAACCTACGATGGGGTGTCGGTGGGAGAGGAACGGATCGATGAGTTGCGACGCGACATCGAGGAGTATCGTGAAGCGGTCCAGGAGACGACCCGCCGCTACGGGCGGATCGCGTCATTTCAGAAGATGCTCGCCCGGGAACTGATGGAGGCGGAGATGTACGGTCCCGCACTGGAGGCGCTGGAAGCTGCTATGGAACTGCAGACGGAAAATGCGGTCCTCTACTATTTGGCAGGGGTCTCCGCGGCCCGTTCCGCTCGGGCGGGTCTGATCCAGGGAGAGGTGGAGCAACGTCTGGACGAAGCAGAGCAGATGTACCGGGAGGCGCTGGCGATCAGGCCCGACTACCGGGAAGCGTTATACGGCCTCACCGTCTTGCTCGCGTTCGAACGCGACCGTGCAGATGACGCGTTAGAGTATGCTCGGGAGCTGGCGAGACAGGAGACGGGAGATCCTTCGGTGCGGTTCTTGTTAGCAAATGTGTTAGTACGGGTCGGAAACGTGGATGAAGCGCGGGAAGTGTACGCGGAATTGGCGCAGAACGCTCCCTCTTCTGAACAACGAAGACGAGCAGCGGAAAACGTGGAAGCTCTGGGGAATGAGGGATGAGTGATCTGAGTCGACAGATAAACCGCTACTCCGAACGAAACGCGTGGCGCGAGCTCATTATCGCCGAGGCTACCACCGGGCAAACCCCAGAGCCGGCGGCTATGGCGGCGGTGCGACGCTATCCGGCGATGAGCTCTCTGGAGCAAATGATCGTACTCACCGCCGCTCCCACGATAGAACAACTACAGCGGATCTCCCACGGGGACGTGGAGATGGCGATTCAACGGCCCCTGCGCGGTCGCCCGTGGCAGGCGGAGGCGCTGCTTCGGGAGGCTCGGCAGGACCTCATGTGGCTCGAGGGTTCGGAGCACGAGCTGATATGGGTGGGGGATGCGCGCTACCCGGCGTCTCTCAAACGGGTATTCGATCCCCCGGCGATGATGTACGCATGGGGAGATGTAGCAGCGCTGTCCGGGACCGGCCCCTCGATCGCGATGGTCGGAACACGCCACCCCGACGATTCCGGCCGACGGGGAGCGTTTGAGCTGGGAGCTGCTGCCGCGCGATACGGGTTTTCCGTGGTGAGCGGCCTGGCGCTGGGCGTGGATGCGGCAACGCATCGAGGCACCGTTGCAGCAGGTAGAGGAGATCGGGCGGTGGCGGTTCTGGGGTCGGGAATCGATACGATATATCCCCGGCGGAACCGAGATTTTGCCGGTGCGATACTGGACGCCGGGGGGGTGCTGGTCAGTGAGTATCCTCCGGGGACCCTTCCGAAACGACACCAGTTCCCGGCTCGGAATCGCATAATCGCCGGTCTGTCAGATGCGTTGGTGCTCTTTCAGGCGCCGGAAGGATCCGGAGCGTTGATTACCGTGGAGCACGCCCTCGATATCGGATTGACGATCGTGGTGCACGTGAGTGGCGCTGGATGGACCGGTGTAAAGTCCCTCACGGACAACGCGGCGCGTTACGTCGAATCAATCGATCATGTGGTGCGCATATTACAGGAAGACGCAATTCTTCCGAGAACGTGGCAGCCTCCGGAGCCCCACTTCAACGAGGAAAATGGGGACTACGACGCGGAGCGGCTGGCGCGGTTCGGCCCACCGGAATCGCCACAGTCGGTTGAAACGTGGCGGGAACATCTGCAAACGGCTGGAGGTTTTGAGTGAGCACGGGCGTGTTGGCGGACGACGTACAACGATATTTGGACTATCAACGATCCGTTCGGGGTATGGCGGATACCTCGATTCGCGCGTATCACGCGGATCTTCGTGGGTTTCTTGAGTTTGCCCGGGAAGCCCGGATCTCCAGCCCGCATGCGATCGATGCAAAACTGTTGCGTCGATGGGTCCGTAACATGGGTGATCGGGGTTTGGCTGCAAGTAGCGTTAACCGGCGAATCTCGGCTATTCGCGGATTCCTCGGATTCCTCGTGGGAGAAGGGACGATCCCCGGCAACCCGGCGGACGTGCTGCGAAGCGTGAAGACCCCGAAACGTCTTCCGGAAACGCTGTTCGAAAGTGAAATTGATACGCTGCTCCAGGTAGAAGGGGACGACTTCACCGCCGCACGAACCCGATTTCTCCTGGAAGCCCTCTACTCAACCGGTGCGCGCATCAGCGAACTGTGTAACGCCAACGTTGATGATCCCGTTCCCCGTCGTCGGGCGTTGCTTGTGCATCGCAAAGGAAGCAAAGACCGTTACGTCTTTTTTGGTGCCGGAGCGTACGCAGCGATGAAGGTATATGTGCCGCTCGGCAGGAGTTCCTGGTGCGCCGGGGCATGCGGGATCAAAAGGCGCTCATTCTCAACCTCCGTGGTGGACGGCTTACCTCGCGGGGTGCCGCCGACATTATCGTCCGAAGGTTGCAGGAAGTAGGATTGGGGAAGTACCTTACTCCCCACGGGTTTCGCCATTCCTTTGCAACTCACTTGCTGAACCACGGGGCGGATATCCGAATTGTACAGGAGATGTTGGGGCACTCTTCGCTGTCTACCACCCAGATATACACGAGTGTCGGCATGGAACGGCTCCGTACGATCTATCGAGACGCGCATCCCCATGCCCGACGTCCGGGACGCCCGCACGGAATCACGGAGAAGGAAACACACCTATGAGCATGGAACGAAACATACGCAGTACAACGATAATTGCGGTTCAGAGGGACGGCCGCGTTGCTATGGCCGGTGACGGCCAGGTTTCGCTGGGGAACACCGTCATGAAGGGAAACGCCCGGAAAGTCCGTACGATTTACGACGGGCGCATCGCCGTGGGCTTTGCCGGTGCCACTGCAGACGCCTTCACGCTGTTCGAGCGGTTTGAGGCGCGCATCAAGGAGTATTCCGGCGACCTCATGCGAAGTGCCGTTGAACTGGCGAAGGAGTGGCGTACCGACCGAATGCTGAGGAAGCTCGAAGCGATGCTGCTGGTGGCCGACCGCGACCGTATTCTGCTGATATCCGGCACCGGTGATGTACTGGAACCGGACCATGGCGTGTTGGCGATCGGGTCCGGCGGCAACTATGCACTTGCCGCGGCTCGGGCGCTTATGGGAAACACCGAACTCTCCGCTCGGGAGATTGCGGAAAAATCGCTGGAGCTGGCCGGTGAGATCTGCGTCTTCACCAACTTGAACGTCACCGTGGAGGAGTTGTCATGAACCTCGAAGACCTTACGCCCACCGAAATTGTTGCGGAACTTGACAAGTACATAATCGGCCAGGAAAAAGCGAAGAAGGCGGTGGCGATCGCTCTGAGGAATCGAATCCGGCGGCAGAAGCTTCCCGAGGATATGCAGGAAGAGATCGCGCCGAAGAATATCATCATGATCGGTCCAACCGGTGTGGGTAAGACCGAGATCGCCCGACGGTTAGCGCGACTCACCGGCGCGCCCTTCGTTAAGGTGGAAGCTACCAAATACACAGAAGTGGGATACGTCGGCCGAGATGTGGAGTCGATGGTACGTGACCTCATGTCTACTGCCCTCTCTCTGGTCAAAGATGAATTGCGGGAAGAGGTGAGGGAAAAAGCGGAGCAGCGCACGGAGGATCTCATTCTGGACGCCCTGTTGCCGGGAATCGATGAGCCCGGGGATGGCGGGAATGGCGCCGCTTCCGCCGGACGCCCTGAGGCGCCGGTGGCATCGACCGGACGAAATGATGCGGGGACCGGGGTATCCACCCACACACGCGAGCGGTTTCGTCTCATGCTGCGCGAGGGAAAGCTCGAAGATCGGGACATCGAAGTCAGCATCAGCAAGTCCTCCAATCCGGCGATCGAGATCTTCTCCGGCAATAACGTGGAAGAACTCGATCTGAATTTGGGGAATCTGGGAAACATCTTCGGCGGCAAGAAGAAGAAACGCCGCATGACGATAAGCCAGGCGCGGGAATATCTCCTCCACGAGGAGATGGACAAAATGGTTGACACCGAGAGAGCCGCTGAGCTGGCCCGGGATCGTATCGAGAATACCGGGATTATCTTCATCGACGAGATCGACAAGATTGCGACCAAGGAAGGGCGCAACAGTGGCGATGTCAGTCGAGAAGGGGTGCAGCGAGATATTCTGCCCATTGTGGAAGGTAGCAAGGTCAATACGAAGCACGGCGTTGTGGATACCTCGCATATCCTGTTTATAGCGGCCGGGGCGTTTCATATGAGCAAACCCAGTGATCTCATTCCGGAGCTGCAGGGACGCTTCCCCTTGCGAGTTGAATTGGAGGCGTTGGAGGCGGAGGAGTTCTACCGCATTCTGACCCAGCCGCGGAACGCATTGATCACGCAATACTGCGCCCTCCTCGAGACGGAAGGGGTAACACTGGATTTTCAGGAGGAGGCGATCCGGGAGCTTTCCAAAATTGCTGCAGACGTTAATAGCCGCACGGAAAACATCGGAGCGCGCCGGTTGCACACAATTATGGAGCTCCTCCTGGAGGACGTATCGTTCAATGCGTCCGACCTGGCAGGGCAGACGATTCCGATTACGCGGGACTACATCTTGGAACGGCTATCGGATGTTGTTGAGGATCAGGACTTGAGTCGGTACATCCTCTAAAGGAACGGAGAGGAATACCGATGATCGTAAGCAGAGGAGAAGGATGATGTTTGATACTTCCGGTTTCGGACGACAGGTCGACATTCTGCACCGCACGATGGACACCAGTATGCTCCGACAGAACGTGATCGCCAACAACATCGCCAACGCGAACACGCCCAACTTCAAGCGGCAGGACGTCAACTTTGAGTCGCGGCTGGCGTATGCGCTACAGAGCGAGCGACAGGAGCCGCGGTTTCAGGAGGCGCTTACCAATGAGCGTCACATACCGTTTCACGAGCGAGTCGATTATCGTGATGTGCGGCCTCGCCGGGTGACCGATTTTGCCACGACCGCTAAGAATAACGGCAACAACGTGGATATCGAGGTTGAGTCGATGAACCAGCTCAATAACCAATTGGCGTACCAGATGATGACCCGCTCCGTCGCCGACGCGTTCCAGCGGGTGAACCTGGTACTGCGATAGAGGATGTAGCTGATGGGAATGTTTTCGAGTATTAACACCGCCGCCTCAGGATTGACGGCACAGCGCCTCCGGCAAGACGTCATATCCGACAATATAGCCAACGCCAACACTACGCGCACCAGCGAGGGCGGGCCGTTTCGCCGCAGCCGTGTGGTACTTCGACCGCGCACCGATGGGCCCACCTGGAAGAGTCCGTTCATTCCGCAACCGTTGGACAACGGTGTCGGAGAGGGAGTACGGGTGAGCGAGGTCCAGAAAGACATGGACAGCGAACTCAGAATGGTGTACGACCCGACGCACCCGGACGCGATTCAGAGTGGTCCTCGCGCGGGGTACGTGGAGTTTCCCAACGTGAATGTGGTGACGGAGATGGTTGATATGATTGACGCCTCCCGCGCTTATGAGGCGAACGTGGCGGTCGTCAACGGAGCACGGCAGATGTTCCAACGTGCCCTTGAGATCGGGCGATAGACTGAATTAGGGAGGGGAGATTATGACAAACCTATTTGATCCGGGTCAGGTACAAGGGAACGCGATGCAGATCGCTCGCACCGATCCAAACCATCTGCCGGGGCGAAACGACGCGCTTCCTGCAACACCGGGTGAGACCGGGTTCGGGGACGCGCTAATGGGAAGCCTCACCGAGGTGAATAATGCCCAGATTAACCATGAGCAGTTGTCCATTCAGTCGGTGATCAATCCGGACAGCGTAGAGGCTCATGATCTGACGATCGCCGCCGCAGAAGCAAATATGACGTTAGGAATTACCAGAAACGTAGTAGATCGGGTAATTCAGGCGTATCGCGATATAACCAACTTGCGTTAGAATAAGAGCAAGTTGCAATCTTCAGTGACGAGTCTACCGCCCCGATCGGCAGCGGGGAGATAGACGGACGAGCTGGAGGCACCGATCGGCAGCGGTGTCGTGCAGTGCAACGGGGGAGGGGAACATGAACGAGTGGCTCAAAGGCCAAATCGACCGCATTAAGACGCTCTGGGGGCAGTGGAAGCTTCCGCAACGGCTGATATTCTTCAGCATTATCGGCGTCACCGCTGTGGCCGTCATAATGCTGATACTCTTCAGCGCGTCACCAGCTCAGACACCACTACTGAGTCAGCCGATCACCGACGAAGAACAGTTGTCGCGCATCACCAATCGCCTTGATCAGGAGGGAGTTCCCTACACGGTCTCGGCGGACAACGTGATCCTGATGGAAGATGAGCGCACGGCGCAACGGATGCGCTCCGTCCTCACGCGGGAAGACCTTATCCCCACCGACACCGATCCCTGGGAACTGTTTGATATTGAGCGGTGGACCCTCACCGACTTCGAACGGAACGTCAACCTGCAGCGAAGCATTATTCGGCAGTTGGAACAGCACATCTCGGCGTTGGACGATGTGGATGCCGCCAGCGTTACGGTTGTGCTTCCGGAGGATCAGCTCTTTGCTGAACAGCAGGATCCAGTAACCGCATCGGTCATTCTGACCCCGAAACCCGGCAGTGATCTCCGCGAAAACCGATCCAAAATTGAGGGCATCGAAAAGCTCATTCAGTTTGCCGTAGAGGGGCTGGCGGCTGAGAATATCACGATCACTGATCGGAGTGGTGTCACCCTTAACGACTTTGAAGACCTTCAGGACTTTGACCGACTCGACCTCACCCGGCGAGAATTGGAAATCGTCCGGGACCAGGAAGAACGGTATCGGCGGGCAATCCTGACCGCACTCTCCGAGATCTACGGTCGGGACCGGGTAGAAGTTGTCAATATCAACGTTGACATGGATATGGGAAAGCGCACCGAGGAGACCGAAGAGTTTTTCCCAATCGTTACGGTGGAAGATAATCCGCGCACTCCCTTTGATGAAACGGAGTTTGTCCTATCGATTCCCCGTTCCACTGAAACGATCGACGAGGACTATGAGGGAACCGGCTTTAATCCCGAAGGACCACCCGGGGTAGAAGGTCAAACGCCTCCGGCGTACCAGGATTTGGATGGCCTCGTCGGTCGCTGGAACAACGCTGAAGAACGAGTCAATAACGAGATCAACAGTCGCAGAATCGTGGAAGAGAAAAGTCCCTCCATTCAACGCATCACCGCCAGCGTCGCCATCGACGGAACGTGGCGCTGGTCATACGACGACCGTGGTGACGTTGAAATCGGGTCCGATGGATCGATCGAGCGGACGTACTCGGCGGTGACACCGGAGGAACTGGAAAACGCCCGGGAGCTGGTGGAACACGCTGTCGGATTCAGTGAGAACCGCGGTGATGCTGTGACGGTGCGGCATATTCAGTTCGATCGCTCCGCGCAGTTTCGGGAAGAAGATGAACGGTTCCGTCGGCAGCGGCAGGTCCCGATGATCGTGCCGTATGTACTCATCGGAATCGCCGTTCGCCTAGTATCTTGTATCGTGTTCCGGTTGATCCCTCGGGAGATCGAACGGCGCCGACGGCTGCGCCAAGAGGAGCCCGCCCGGCAGCATCAAGCGACGCGCGAGGCTGCGCTCCGCAGTGCCGCGGCGGGAAGCCCCGACGTCGGAACGTCCGGGCGAGA
>CAZNRF010000073.1:0-12024 GCA_964575075.1 uncultured Spirochaeta sp.
GGGGATAATGTAGAAGAAGAATCGACCAGAGACGAAGATGAGCAGTGGAAACTGCTTAAAGAGCTTCTTGTCCCGGGCGGTCATACAGCCGATCGCCACGTGCGGCCACGAAAAGGCGAGGAGCCCCACCACAAAGGTGCCGCCCAACACTACCGGAGAGTAGCGGCCCACCGGGCCGGGAGAAGACAGCATCTCCGGGCGCTCCACCGCCAGGATATTCACCGCCTCGGTCAAGCCGCCGGTGGGAAAGAGCGCATTCACCGCCCACACCAGGCTTCCCAGAAGGGCGGTCATGTAGACCACACCGAGAAAGATATTGACCCAGGCCACGATGCGCATGCCCCCCAGGAGCACCAGGACTACCAGGATGACCGTCGTGTAGATCGCGCCCCAGATCGCCGGAAGGCCGGTGAGCGCTTCAAAGCCGGCTCCCACTCCGAGGGGTTGGATGCCCACATACGGCACGATAAACGCCAGTATACTGAGACTGAGAATCAGCCGCAGTCCCGGTGAGCGGTACCGCTCCGCCAGAACCTCCACCGGGCTCAAGAAGCGGTTCACTTTTGCCAGTGCCCACAGGCGCGGTCCGAGGAACATATACAGACCGGCAAACCCGGCGACGCTCCCCCAAATGAACATCACGTATCCTGGACCCTCGGTATAGAGCAAGCCGGGAAACCCGTAGAACGTCCACGCCGAAGAAATCGCGAAGAGGACGAAGAAGAACATCACCACCACGCCGATGGTGCGACCGCCGAGCATGTAGTCTTCAGCAGTTTTTGCGGAGATGCGATACCCGTAGGCGGCCATGAGTACAATGATCAATCCAAAGACGGACAGTGCGGAAATGGATAACAGCACAGATTACTCCTTAGCGGTAGGGCCAGAAAAAGTTGAAATACACCAGATAGGTGACGAGCCAGAATACGATAAAGACCACTCCCGAGAAGAGCGGCATGGTCATCCAGCCAAAGAGTATAATCGGCTCACCGTTTTCAGCCGCGTCGGTTCCCCCGAGCGCCATGAACACGATAAACCCCACGACTGACAGTACCAGCAACAGGAGATACACCTTTCCTGCAGTGTGACGGGCGATTTCTTTCATGAGTAAAATGATACGGCAAGAAACGATGCTCGCCAACCATTTTTTCGGTCGAGCACCGACATTTTTTGCGGGAGGGGTAGTTTCGGACCGGGATCAGGCCACGTGCGCCGCCGCCGCGTCACCGATCTCGCGGATGTAGGCGGTTCTGAGGCATACATCAAACAGATCGGTGGTCATAAAGCTTTCTTCAATCTCGTCCCAGTCTCCATGGTGGCGGGTAATACGAACGCGGTAGCCGTCCGGCTCAGAAGAGAGGATCTCCATCACGGCGGTCACGCCGGCAGTTGATTTCACCTGGTATCGCTTCATATGAGCCTCCTATGAACTGTATCGGCAGGAGCCCTCTGCAGTGTAAGCCCAACGGGAGGTGAGCCGGCCAGACGGGTCGCAGCGATCCGACGTAAGGTGTATAATACCCGTGAAGGAGCACACCAATGAACAACATGAAGATCATCGATTTAAGCATTCCCCTCGGCATTGGCACCCCTCCGTGGCCAACCTATGAACCACTTCAAGTCAAGTACTTCAAACGGCTGGCCCCCAACGGAGCCAACGGCCAACTGGTAACGCACTCTAACCATATCGGAACCCATTTGGATGGGGAGATTCACTTCTATACGCCGGGCAAGGATATCGCCAGCCTCGATATGGACTTCCTCGTGCACGAGGGCGTCATCGTAGACCTCTCGGATGTCGCCGGCGAGTATGATGTGTATACCTCGGAAATGATTGAGGAACGAGTAGACGTGAAGGAAGGGGACATTCTGATCATCTCCACCGGCTACCATAAGTACAGCTGGGATCAGCCTACGGCGGATGAAGTCACCTACATGGTCAAGCACCCCGGTCCGGACCGTGAATTCGCGGAGTGGGCCAAAAAGAAAAAGCTTCGCTGGATCGGTGTAGACTGCGGCAGTGCGGATCACCCCATGAACACCAAGATTCGTGACTGGATGCCCAGAAACGCCGCGGAGTGTGACACGCACTTCCAGAAGAAGTACGGCAAAGGTCTCACCGAGGTCTTCACGGACGATAAGTATCAGCTCATGCATCTGGAGATGTTCCCCCACGGCATCGTCCATGCCGAGTGTCTCGGCGGTGATATGGATCTCTTGCTGAACGAGCGCGTTACCATCGGGTGTTTCCCGTGGCGCTTCGTAGACGGTGAGTCTTCCATTGCGCGGATCGTCGCGTTCGTGGACGAAAAGACCTACGAGGAGAAGATGGCCCAGAAGGCGAAGGCGAAACTCACCAAGTTTGGCGACGTCGCTCGCGCCGAGAACGAATGGCTCGTAGAAGAGGGTCGTAAGCGCGCCAAGAACGCCACGTAACCAACACAGCATTTGAGCGGGTGTGTCGATCCTGGTACCGCACCAGAGGAGCACCCACAAAAAGGAGGAGCCGTCCCGCACGCGGGGCGGCTTTTTCTCTTTTCGGCGGGAATCGCCCGATTCTGCGTGGTGGAAATTCCCGTCTCGTACTACAATAGCCACATATGTCGACATCAAAACCTCTTACCGGGACTCGCGTTCTGGATCTGACCCGCGTCCTGGCAGGGCCGTTTGCCACGATGCTCCTGACCGATTTGGGAGCTGAGGTACTAAAAGTAGAAATGCCGGGAGTCGGCGACGATTCCCGCCACTTTGGCCCCTTCAAGAACGATAGAAGCCTGTATTTTATTAGTATCAACCGCGGCAAGCAGAGCATGACGCTCAACCTCAAAACCGAGGAAGGAAAGCAGATTCTTCGCAAGCTGGTGGCTGAGTACGACATCCTGGTTGAGAACTTTCGTCCGGGAGTGATGGAGAAACTCGGCTTGGGATATGAGGATCTGAAGGAGATCAATCCCCGGCTTATCTACGCCGCCTCTTCCGGTTACGGCCATAGCGGACCGGACAGCAAAAAACCGGCCTACGATATCCTGGCGCAGGCCACCGGCGGGCTCATGAGCGTTACCGGCTGGCCGGATCAGCCTCCCACTCGCGTGGGGTGTTCGATCGGGGACATCTCTGCGGCACTCTTTGCGACGATCGGTATCCTCGCCGCGCTCAACCAGCGGCACCAAACGGGACTCGGCCAAAAAGTTGATGTGGCTATGCTTGATTGTCAGGTGGCGATCCTGGAGAACGCACTCGCCCGCTACCAGGTGGACGGCGTCAGCCCTGAGCCGCTGGGTAACCGGCACCCTACGATCAGCCCCTTTCAGGCATACCAGGCCAAGGACGACTGGATCGTGATTGCCATCGGAAACGACACGCTGTGGCAGACGTTCTGCAAAGCGGTGGAACGCAACGACCTCGCCTCGGATGGGCGCTTCGCGGGCAACCGGGATCGCACGACGAATCTCACCGAGCTCAACAAGATCCTCGAACCGCTCTTCGCGCGGCGGACGGTGGGCGAGTGGTCCAGCTTGTTCTCGGAGGTGGGTATTCCCCATAGTCGTATCAACAATATCGAGCAGATGATGCAGAGCCGCCAGGTTCAGGCCCGCAACATGATCGCCACCGTTCAGGACAAGATAGCCGGGCTGGTGAAGGTAGCAGGAAACCCCATTAAGATGACCAACCTCGAGGACTCCACCGAGCGACCGGCGATTGCCGAGTTGGGCGAACACACCATCTCGGTGCTTGAGGCGATCGGCTACGATGATGACCAGATCGCCGCGATGCAGGAGCAGGGAGTCATATGATGTCCGACCGGGTCGCCCCGCAATCACTGGTAGCAATGCACAACCGCCTGGCAGCTCGTCATACTACGCTGGAGGAGGAGCTGTCCTGCCTCCTGGCTCGTGTGGGAAGTCAGGACAAGAAGATCCACGCCCTGTTGAACGATGAATCGCCAGCGCAACGGAAGAAGCGCATCTTCTCCGAGGCAGCAGACCTTGAGCGGCGCTGGCCGGATCCCGGCGAGCGTCCACCTCTGTTCGGCGCCCTTGTGGGGGTAAAGGATCTCTTTCATGTGAACGGCTTTCCCACCCGCGGGGGCTCAAAGCTACCGGCTGAGGTATTCGAGGAGGCCGGGGCTCCGGGCATGCCGAGTGGGGGTGCCCGTGAAGCGGCAACAGTATCCGCCCTGCGGGAGGCCGGAGCTATCGTATTGGGCAAGACGGTATCCACCGAGTTCGCCTATTTTGCTCCGGGCCCCACCCGTAATCCCTGGAATCCGGAGCATACGCCGGGGGGATCATCCAGTGGATCCGCCGCGGCGGTTGCTGCGGGGATGTGCCACCTCGCCCTCGGCACCCAGACGATTGGATCGATTACGCGCCCGGCGTCGTTCTGTGGTGTCACAGGATACAAGCCCAGTTTCGGGAGAATATCAACCGACGGCGTGATCCCCTTTTCCCCCGATGCGGATCACATCGGGCCCATCGCCGCCGATGTGGAAACGCTGGCCCGCTCGGCGGGAGTACTGGTTACCGATTGGCAGGGACTTTCGCCCCGGCCTGCCCGGCCGGCGGCGGGGATTAGCGCGGTACCGGAACATCCCGATTTTCGCCACGCCATCGGCCCGGTTCTGGTGCCTGACGATGCCTACACCGATCAGGCAGACGATTTTGGTCGCGCCGGCATGGAAGCGGTTGTGGAACGGTTGACCGGGCTGGGCGTGGCCGTACAGCGAGTGGGCGTTTTCAACGATATTGATGAGATCAACCGAATGCACCAGGCGATGATCGCCCGCGATTTTGCGGAGGTGCACGCCGGTTGGGCCGATCGCTATCGGGACCTGTATCACGAGCGGTCACTGGAGCTGATCGAGCGAGGAGCCGGGGTGTCTGACGCTGCGCGTGATACCGCCCGCCAGGGACGACTCGAACTCCGCCGCCGTCTCGATGAGACGTTGGGCCGACACGGTGCGCGCATGTGGATCGCACCGGCAACGGTGGGAGAGGCGCCCCTCGGCATAGACGGCACCGGCAACCCGATCATGAACCTGCCATGGACGTACGCCGGTGTGCCCACCGTCGGTATCTCCGTTGCCGGGTTGCCACACGGCACTGGCCCCAGCGGACTCCCTCTGGGCGTGCAATGCGCGGGACCCTTTGGCGCTGATGAAGAACTTCTGGACCAGATGAGGGTGATGGAGCAGTCCATGTAGGGACACCACGAGCGTCCAGACAGGTTTGAGCCGGTGGGGTTGGCGAGCGACTCCCCGTCTAGCCCACTCCTTCTTCGATGATAAACCGTGCCCCGCCCCACTGCCCATCTTCTACACGAATCGAGAAGTTAAAGGCTCGAAGCAGGGTGTGCACGACATACAGACCGAGCCCCATATTCTCCGCACGGTCGGCGGTGGAGTAGAAGGGGTCAAAGATACGGTCCCTTACCTCTGCGGCTACTCCGGAACCGTTATCCTCCACTTCTATGCAGGTGTGACCGTTCACGAGACGGGTACGTATAACAACGGTGGGCTCCTCCAATCCCTGCCCGCCCATCACGCGAAACGAGTTTTTCAACAAGTTCACCAACACCTGTTTCAGGTGAATGTCCGAGAATTGCACGCGAGAGGCCGCGGGATCCACCTCGACCCGGATCGCCGCCCCTACCGCGGCCCGCGCTTCCTCCACCGTCTCTACGGCACGCTGGGCGACCTCGGAGATATCGACCCGGCTCGACTCTATCTCTTTGGGATTACTAAACACCACCTTCATGCTGCGAACGATTCGCGCGGCCCAATTTGCTCGTTCAGAGATTCGCCGAATGTTTTCTACCATCAGCTCTGGATCCGGGTTTTGTACCGACTCCCCCCAATACAGCGTACTGTCTGCGAGAATTTTGATCGATTGAAGCGGCTGATTGATTTCGTGGCCAATCGCTGAGGCCAGGCTTCCCATCGCCACCAACCTCTCAACACGCATGCGGAATTGCTCATTGTACCGTTGAAGCTCGTTTGTACGCTCCAGCTCTTGGGCATCCCGGTGCTTCTGCATCATCAGGGCGATCGTGCCCGCCAGCGCTCCGGCCAAATCGCGAACAGCCCGGCCATAGCCACCACCCGAGTCACACACGAAGAGGCCATCCAGTCCAGCGGCGGATCGTATTGGCACCACCAGTATGCGGGAGAGGGTCTCATGATCGGATACATCCGTAATCGCTGCGCGAAGCTTCTCATCCAGCCGACTCAACGGAACCAACAGTTGCCGGTGGGAAAACGTCCCTTCCGGATAGAGATCAACACTCACCGGGGAGGGCCATCGTTTGCCCCCGCGGGTGCCGATAAGCCCAAATCGGCGTGACTCCGCGTCATAGCTGTACAGCGCGATGTCGCGGATCATCGAAACATCCTCGAGCTGATCGAGGAGCGACGGAATACGCTCCAGCGGATCATGATATTGGGCGATTTCGCGGAGCCAACTGTTTACCAGTTGCAACTGAGCAGAAGTTGAGTTAACCCGCTGGAGAAGGACCGACTGTTCCTCCTGCCGGATAATCTGGTCGGAAACCTCGGGATAAACCGCAATTACTCCCAACTTTCCCTCGGGGAGTTCGTAGGGTGCAGCGCTCACGCTCAGCCACCGGCGGCGGCCGAGGGAGTTCCGGTACCCGATCACCTCGTTCAATACCGTCTCACCGGTGCGCAACACACGAACCGCCGGCAAATCCTCCGTCGCGACCACGTCACCATGGGGGTCCATCCGAGGAATGGCAGGATTGGCAATATGACGTCTCGCCCCGGAGGTGTCCTCACTGACATCCAGCTCCAGGATCTCTCTCGCAGCGGCGTTGTGATCCATGATTTGTCCCGAGTCATCGGCAACCGTTACACCGACCGGAAGAAGATTGAACAACGCACGGTACCGTGATTCTGATGTAGCCAGTTCGCCCTGCAAGCGCTCCTCTGCCGCTTTGAGGCGCTCCTGGATGGCTCGCTCCTCAGTTATGTCCCGCCCGTTCAGGACAACTCCCGCCACATCCGGGTTATCCAGAAGATTGCGCAGGCGCAGTCCCAGCCAGCGCTCGCGACCATCGGCAGTAATCATGCGAAGCGTAACCTCCACTACCCGTCCGGGATTGGCCAGCGCATCTTCCCACGCCCCCTGCCAGGTGGAGCGACAATCAGGCATCACGAACTGAACGATCGACGCCCGATAGAGCGTCGAGGTTCCCAGATTCTTTGATGCTGAGGGCGTCGCGAAGCGAATCTCACCTTCCCGATTGAGGGCAAGGATCATGTCCACATTGAACTCCAGGAGGGCCTCGAAGTACCGCTCTTGAATCGTATGGTCCAGCTCACGTCGATGATGGGCCAAAACCTCATCCACGATGGTGCCCAGTTGCTCAGCAGTCACCGGCTTGGGGACGAACCGGGTGACTCCGAGATTTATCGCACGGACCGCGACCTTCTGGGTATTGTCACCGGTGATAAGCAGCAACGGAATCGTCTTATCTTCGCTGCGCACCAGCTCAATGAAATCCAGACCATTTTCGCTTCCCAGGCCCACGTCTACAAAGACCGCCGCCGGCTGTATCTCTCGCCACAAGCGCGCGGCTTCGCTGAGCGTATCGGCATGATGAACCTCATCTACAGACTGCAGGAGGGCACTGGATATGATGCGCGCCCAGAGCGGATCATCCTCCACAACCAGCGCCGCCACTGGGAGCTTTCGCGCTTCTGTTGTAGGAACGGGGGAGCTCATTCCAGCCCGATCTCACTCATTACGGAGAGCAGGTCATCCTTTTGAAACGGCTTGGTGAGAAACGCTTTCGCCCCTTTCAGAAGCGCCTGGCGGCGCAAATCGTCCTGATACTGCGTTGTCAGGACGATGACCGTGCTGGATCCGGTATATGCATCCAGAAACTCCATGCCGGTCATCACCGGCATGTTGATATCCAGGATGATCAGATCCGGATCACCCTCCCGACTGATGTACTCCAGCGCCTCCTGACCGTTGTTTGCTTCATCAACCGTATGACCTTTCGTCTGTAATGCGAGGGTTACGATTTTTCGCATCGTCGTGGAGTCATCTACATTCAAAACTCTCATGAGCCTCCCCCTAATACACTCTCTTCATCGTATACCTTGAATCGGTGCTTCAGCTTCTCTTCCAACCGGGCAATAAGTTCAGCATCGGCTTGTTCCACCTCAATCTCTCCTACCATTCGCTCCTTGGTCTGTTCCACCAGGTCCACCAGGATCGTGTCGACGTTCTCAACCTGTTGTCTGGTAATATCCTGAAACTGAAGGTGCGCCAGGATCTCATCCATAGAACCTTCTGAGGCGATGGTGCGTTCAATCAGCCGGTCAAAGACGGCTCTCAACTCCTCAATGGCGGATACCAATGACTCGATGGTCTCCTCGGTAACCCGGGCACTTTCTCCAGCTTCAGATACGTTCTCGAGGATCGTCCGCTGCCAGTCTTCCACCAGACGGGTCTGAAAGGCGCCGAAGTCTTCCATCAGCGCCCCCGCCCGGCGACTTGCCTCTCCCGTGGAGGTGTTCAGCATGCGGAGCTGGTCGGCGATCACCTTGAAGGGGGCACCCAACTTGCCGATCTTCGCGGCCTCAATCCCCAGATTGATCGAGATCACCTTGCTGCGGTCGGCGATATCGCCAATCTCTTCCACGATGCTGTTCACCCGCTTGATCAACTCATCGCTCTCACGCGTCTGTTCCCGGGTGCGCTCACCAAGGCGGGCCAGTTCCGCTGATCGCTCCCGCTCACTCTCGATGCGCTCCCGCGTGGCGTTGATCAGCGCATCCACCCCCTGGCCGTCGCCGGCCTGATTGAGGGTTGAGCGGGCACTCCTCGCCTCTTCTCCCGCCGAGGAGGCCAGGGTGTGCACTTCCTGGTACTTCTCGATCAGCCCCATGGCGGCAGCTTCAGTCTTTTCGGTAACCAGACCCAGAAGCTTTCGCACGTACGGCATAGACCAGAACCAGTCCGCCAAGAGTTCTCGATGCACAGTATGAACCGGGCCAGGGTCTTTCTCGTCTTCGGCGGGGTACTCGATATCGTTTTCCTCGTTCCTCGCCTTCTCCGGCTCAGGAAGAGCCCCGGAATCGTCAAGCAGCGGCACCGGTGGCATCTCCGGCTCGTCGCCGGGAGAAGCGCTGAGGCGGCGAGTAATGAAGGCGGCGACCACCGTCACGCCGCAGCCGGCGATAGCGCCCAGTAGAAAAAACGTCATGATGTCGTCTCCTGTATGCCGCCAACTCGTTGATACACGCCGGGGCGACGGTACTGCAACCCGAAGATGCTGCGATCCAGTGTCTCCGAATGCCCCACGACAAAATGGCCTCCCACGGTGAGGTATCGCATCATCGCGCTCACGACATCTCGTTGCAGCTGCTCATCAAAATAGATAAGAACATTCCGACAGAATATCAGAACGAAGGTATTTCGAAATGGATAGGTATCTCGTACCAGATTGAGCCGGCGAAAGACCACCATATCGCTGATGTAGTTCTTTATCCGTCCTCCTCGCGGGGTACTCTCGAAGTGACTCGCTCGGCGTGCCGGCGAGAGCTTGGCCAACTCTTTCTCGCTGTATTCACCCTGTTCCGCCTTCTTCAGCGCCGACACCGCGATGTCCGTTGCGAGAATTCTCGTGGCGGCACGGACCGTCTCGCTGTGATCGGCGAGTGTCATCGCGAGATTGTACGGCTCTTCGCCGCTTGATGCCGCCGCCGACCAGATACGAACGCGCTCACGGCTCCCGTGAACAAGCTCCTCTTCCCACCGCGGAACAAGATCCTGCGCTAAGAAGGAGAAGTGCAACGCCTCCCGGTCGAAGTAGGTATGGTTGGTGGAGAGCCGATTTACCAGCTCAACAAACAACGGTCCGTCCGGATCACGCTCCAGTTGGTCCGCCAGCTCACCGTAGGAGCTGTAGCCCAGCGACCGCATCATAGAACCCAGCCGCGCAGTGAGTAGCCCTCGCTTCTTATCGCTCAAGCTAATACCCACCCGTGTGCGAAGCATGTCTGAAATCCGATGAAAGTCCGAGTTGGTCAGCACCCCGGACTCAGCCATCGCTGCCCACGTACACCTGCGAGTTTGCCAGGATCGTATCTGATTCAAGGAGCATAACAACCCGGTCGTCCTGTCGTCCCACTCCACCGATGAAGCGGTGCATTCCGTGCTCATCGCGATAGTCAGGCGCCGGTTCGCGGTGGTTTTCATCAAAGTGAACAACCTCGTCCATGCGATCAACCACGAGACCGATCTGCTTGTCTTCATACGCAACGATCACGATGCAGGTTCGACGGTCGTACTCACGAAAATCGAGACCGAGGCGCAGTCGCAGATCGATAATCGGGATAATCTGTCCCCGCAGGTTCACCACCCCTCTCAGATACTCCGGCATATGCGGAACGGGTGTGATCTCCTGCATCTCAACGATCTCTCGCACGACCGTAATCGGCACTGCAAAAGACTGCTCATCCAGGGTGAAGCACAAATAGCGATCGCGGGTCATATCCTCATCGTAATAGGTTGTGTCGCGCACTGCGGTATCAGTTTCAGAACTCATCGAAGTCGTCGTCCTCCAGCGACAAGGCGATGCCCTTTTCAGGCTGCTCATCCGAAGCCTCTGCAGCAGCGCCTGAGCGTCCGGCCGCGACCGCTTCGGGTTTTCGTTGCTGCCGCGAGTTATGGCCGTTGCCGCCGGCCTGCTGCGCGAGCTGTTGTTTGAGATATGCAACCATTTCCGGTGTCAGTTGCATGCCGTCTACCGAGAGGGCCCTCTCTCCCTCCGCAGGCACACCTTCGGAGCCGATCGGTGAGCGGTCCAGGGTAAACTGGTCTGTCTGGGAGTAGAGAGACTTGGCCTGGGCACTGAGCTCCTCAGATGCCGACGCGGTTTCCTCCGCACTGGCGGTATTGCTCTGTGTAACCTGGTCGATCTGTTCCACGGCGTGATTGATCTGCTCCAGTCCGGTAGACTGTTCTTCACTGGCCGCAGTGATCTCTTCCATCAGGTTGGCCACTTTCGAGACGCCGTCTACGATCTCCCGAAACTGTCGGGCCGTCTCGTCGGCGATCTCGTTTCCCGTCTGAATCGTCGAAATCGACTCTTCTATTTTTTCACTGGTCTCTTTCACTGAAGAGGCGCTCCGCACTGCCAGATTGCGCACCTCATCAGCCACAACCGCAAAACCGCGTCCGTGCTGTCCCGCTCGGGCCGCCTCTACATTGGCGTTCAGGGCGAGCAGATTGATCTGGAACGCGATATCATCAATGACGGTGATGATCTTCTTGATCTCCTCGCTTGAGGCATCGATACTCCGCATGTGGTCTACCAGTTTCTTCATCTGTCCATCACCTTGTTCGGCCTGCTGTCGCGCCTGCTGCGCAAGGGTGTTGGCCCCTGAGGCGTTGGTGGTGTTCTGTTGCGCCTGGCTGGAGAGCTCGACCATGGAGGAGGTGATCTCTTCCACGGAACTGGCTTGCTCAGTAGCCCCTTCCGAGAGGGTCTGACTCGCGGAACTCACTTCATCCGCTCCGGCAGAGACTTGCTCCACCGTCTCACTCACTTTGGTGAGCACCTCATTCAGTTGTGTCCGCATCTTTACCAGCGCCTGCCCAAAGACATCGTCTTCGGAGGAGACCTCCACTTTGAAGTTGAGATCTCCCGTCGCGATCCGTTCGAGATCCTCCGTTTTCCGACTGAGAGAATCGATCATCCGATCAAAGGCGGCGGAGAGCTGCCCGATCTCGTCTTTTCTCGTCTCTTTCATAAGGTCTTGGTGGATATTGCCCTCGGCAATCTCCGCCGCCCGCCGACCAATGCGCTTGATCGGTTTGATAATGGAGATCGTCAGCCAGTACCCGAGCGCGATCGCCACCACTACGGCTCCGATAACCAGCCAGAGCACTACCTGCTGGGCCGAACCGGCGAGAGCCGCAGCTTCTTCGTGGTCCTGGGCCGCCGTCTCCCGGTTGGTCTGAACCACTTGCGCCGAAACATCAACAACTG